>MGDH01000034.1 GCA_001790855.1 Candidatus Schekmanbacteria bacterium RIFCSPLOWO2_02_FULL_38_14
CTGCATTTCTATGCTAACAAACAAGAGGTCGCCTGAGGATGTAAAAATTATTCTTCAAAAAATAAGAAGCAGGCTTGAAATTCCTATGTCTGTTCTGATAACACCAACAATTCTTACACAAAAAGATATTGCAGATTTCAAAATGTGCGGCGCTGATAAGGTTGGAATTGCAATTGATACAGCAAAAGAGGAAATCTTTGAGATTCACAGGGGGAAAAACGTAAAGGGACCTCACAAATGGGGCAAATACTGGGATACGGTTGATGTATCTTTGAAGATTTTCGGAGAAAAAAATGTTGGGATACATCTGGTGGTTGGGCTTGGGGAGACAGAAAAAGAGATGCTGGAGGTAATCCAGAAGATATATGACAAGGGCGCCCTTTCGCATCTGTTTTCGTTTTTTGCAGAAAACGGCTCTCCTCTTGAATCAGTCTGCCAGCCTTCACTTGGCACATATTACAGGATACAGCTTGGGAGACATTTGATTCACGAAGGGATTGTTTCATTCAAAGATTTTTCATTTGATTCAAGCGGGAAACTTGTTTCATTCAATATCCCGCCAAAGATTTTTGATGAAGCAATCAGTTCAGGTTATCCCTTTATGACAAGCGGCTGTGCGGGAGAGGACGGAGAAGTCGCCTGCAACAGGCCTTACGGCAACTGCCTTCCAGGACCTGATATAAGGAATTATCCCTTTAAACCAAATGAAAACGATGTGGTGAGAATAAGGAGTCATCTTTTTGCAGACTGAACTTGCTGCCTTTTATAGCGACTTATCATTTGAAAAACTCCTCCAGAAAGCGAGGGAAATCTCGTGGAAGAATTTTGGGAAGAAAATCACCTTCTATCTTCCAGGAATGATCAGATATGGAAATGAAACAGGGCTTTATCCTGCCATATCAGTTACAGGTAAAAACTGCGAGCTTAAATGCGAGCATTGCAGTGGCAGGGTTTTGGAGCCAATGATTTCAGCCACAACCTCTGAATCCCTGTTAGAGATTTGTCTTCGTCTTAATGAAAGGGGATACATAGGGTGCCTTTTAAGCGGTGGAAGTGACTTGAAGGGTGTTGTGCCGTGGGATAAATTTGTTGATGCAATTGCTGAAATAAAAATGAGAACAAAACTTTCAGTATCAATTCATACCGGAATAATCAGCCTTGAAACAGCAAAGAGGCTTAGAGATGCAGGGGTTGACCAGGCATTGATTGATGTGATTGGCGATGATGAGACTGTAAGAAGGGTTTACCATCTTGAGAATGGAACAAGTCTTATTTATGATTCCTTAAAAGCACTGCATACAGCAGGAATTCCCATGGTTCCGCATATTGTTGTTGGAATTTTCTATGGGGAGATTAAAGGAGAAGTAAAAGCCATTGAGATGTTGAGAGAGTTTAAACTTAGGGCTTTGGTGATTGTTGTTTTCACTCCTTTTAAGGGGACTTCAATGGAATCAATTATCCCGCCGCCTCCAAAAGAGGTTGCGAAAATAATTGCCCTTGCAAGGATTAACCTTCCTGACACTATGATTTCACTCGGGTGTGAAAGAAACCGCGGCAGGGAAGGATTTGAGACTGAGGTTTTTGCAATAGATGCAGGGATAAACAGGATTGCAGTTCAGTCTGATTATGCAATCAAGAGGGCGCAGGAGTATGGTCTTGAAATAAATTACCAGAAAACTTGTTGTTCCATAAATAATTTAGTAGAGGGATAATAAAATTTTGAGCTTTTAGCAAAAATATTTTTCTTAAGGAGTAATCAATGCCAAAGAAACAAAAGGCTGGCCCTAAGATATTAGCCAGGGTCAAAAGCAAAAAAGGTTTTTGCACTGCAGGACATGAAATCGGAGATGAATTCATTCTCTCTCTTACAACACCTGAAGGTTTATGTGTTGACGCTTGTATATGTCTGGTGCAGAATATTCATAATTTGATACGTACCAAGGATAAATTCTGGGAAGATGCGGATGCAGTTGTTTGTGTTGATTGCCCTGATAAAGTAAACTTGGTTACCTTTGAACTGAAGAAAATTAATTTTAAATTGTAGCTGCAGAGCCTTGCTCTGCCTCTTATAACAAACACTGGAGGCTGACTTGATTGCCAAATCAGATAGTAAAAAAATCGTACAGATGATTGAAGAGGGAAGCGGATTCTGGACATCAAGCATTCTCATAGCTGCTAACCAGCTTGATATTTTCGATGCCTTGTCTTTAAAAAAGACTGCTCAGGAAGTTGCAAAAAAGATAAATGGAAAACTGCGAGGCACTGAAATCCTTCTCAATGCCCTTACTGCCATGGGATATATAAAAAAGGTCAATGAATTTTATATGAACACTCCTTTTTCTGAAAAATATCTTGTTAAAGGGAAAGAGACATATATGGGGAGCGCTTTAGGGCATTATTACCAGATGTGGAAGGACTGGGGAAACCTTGTTGACATAGTAAAAAATGGTTCAGGGGATATACAGTTTGAAAAAAAGTTTTTAGAAACTGATGCAAATCAGACAGAGGTCTTTATTGATACTATGTACCAGCTTGGACAGCAGGATTCTGTAACGCTTGCATCAAAGTTAGATTTAAAAGGGGTTAAAAGAGTCCTTGATGTAGGCGGAGGACCGGGGCATTACTCTTTTGCCATGATAGAGAAGAACCCGCAGATAAGAGCAACAGTTTTAGACCTTCCTCTGACGCTGAGAGTAACAAAGAAATATATCAAGAAAAGAAATATGACAGGAAAGGTAGATACCATTGAAGGAGATTTTACAAAAGATGATTATAGAAAAGGCTATGACCTGATACTACTTTCACATGTTCTTCACAGCAATTCTCTCAAAGACTGCCAGAAAATGATAAATAAAAGCTACAGGGCATTGAACGGTGGAGGAAGGATTGTCATTCATGAATTTGTTTTAAATGATGATAAATTTACGCCTCCTGATGCAGCAATATTCTCTGTGAATATGCTGGTTAATACAAAGGAAGGCGCTTCCTATTCAATTTCAGAAATAACTTCACTTTTAAAAAGCGCAGGATTTAAAAACTTCAGGCATGGCAGAGTTACAGAGAGGTCAGGTTTTGTGGTGGGATATAAGGAGTAGAGAGTTTGCTATCATAAAGGAAAAAGTAAAGAACCCCTCAGCAAGCTGGAGGGTATTCTGGCATATTTTTATAACACTGGAGGAAAAATGAAAACCAAAAGCAATGTTAGGGATTTGACAAAAGAGGAAATTGATTCATTTTTAAAAGGGCAGAAAGTCGGGACACTTGCCCTGACAGACGGAAAGACTGCATATGCAATACCTCTTGCATATTCCTATGATGAAGGGGTTGTGTATCTGACCCTTGGCGGCGGCGGAAGAAAGGCCGGTTATATTGAGGAAAACAAAGATGTATGTTTTTCTGTACACTGGCTTCCATCAGATTACGGCAGTGGAGGTAATTCATGGAAATCTGTTATTTGTGACGGTGAGCTTGTCAGGATAACCAACCCTGAAGGAATAACAAAGGCAATCAGAGTTCTGGAAAAGCATATGGGTAGGCCTGCAAATGCTCTTGATAATATTCTTACGATGACACTAAAAAAACCCATGGAATCAAGCTTCTGGAGCGTAAAGATTAAGAAGGCTGGAGGAAGGGGAGTTGAGAATTTCAAGGAAGAGTTTTCGGAATAGAGAATAATCAGGTTTCTATTGCTTCCTTTATCCGCTGTGCAGTCATTGGCAACTGGAAGAGCCTTGCTCCTGTTGCATCAAAGATTGCGTTTGCAATAACAGCACCCATGCAGGTGATTGCAGGCTCGCCTCCTCCCTGCGGAGGAAACTCTTTGTTATCAATTAAGACTGTTTCGATTTCCGGAAGCCAGGAAAAGCGTGGTATTTCATAGGTGTCAAAATTTAAATCAATAATCCTTCCTCCCCTGAAGCGGATTTCTTCAGAGAGTGCGTAGCCAAGCCCCATTGTTATGCAGCCTTCAATCTGCATCTTTGCCCCTTCGGGATTTATTACAAGCCCCATGTCCTGAACGCAAAGAATCCGTTTTACCTTTACCTGTCCTGTCTTTTTATCAACTTTAACTTCTGCCATTGTCACAACATATGTGCCTGAGTCAATGCTGCAGGCAATTCCGTATCCTCTGCTGCTTGGTGATTTTAAAGAAGCCCATCCAAACTTTTCTGAAGCAATTTTTATTGCATTAATCATTCTCTGGTCCTTCAGGTTATCAAGGCGGAACTGAACAGGGTCATTACCCGATTTTAAAGCCATAATGTCAATGTGTGATTCCCTTGCAAAGGTGCAGGTATTGACTGCAGGTGCGCGCCAGGGACCTGTTGCAAAGGGATGGGAACCTGGAATTCCCTGTGCAGGAACTGCTGATTTTACAACACCGAAAACCGATGAGCGCTGGTTCTGAATGTCATAAAACTGCTCGCTTCCTCTTTCACCTGCAAAATATACATTGAAATCCCAGTAAGAAATTTTTCCTGCAATTGTGGTTCCGGAATTTATTTTTATAATTGCTGCGGGGCGGAAGGCATCAAAGAAAAATTCTTCTTCACGGCTCCATGCAACCATAACAGGCTTTCCGACAAGCTTTGCAAGGCGCGCTGCTTCTGTTGCCTGCTGGTTAACTGTTTTTCCGCCAAAACCGCCTCCAAGAAATGGAGTTATTATGCGGATATTTTTGGATGAAATCTTAAGAGCATCTGCGACTTCTCTCTGAACAAGAAAGGGGGTCTGTGTTGATGCCCAGACAGTAATTTTACCGCCTTCCATCCGGGCAACTGCTGTGTGGGGTTCAATTGGTGCGTGGGCAACATAGCTGTTAAGATATGTTTCTTCAAAAAGATTTGATGACAGGCTTTTCCCTTTTTCAATATCACCATCCGTTGCCATAATTTTCCCTTCAGGGGCAACACCGAGGAGATGGCTGAAGATATTTTTTTCATCAACTTTTGTTTCAGGAATTTCAAATTCAGCTTTTATTTTTGCAAGGGCTTTTTCAGCCTCATCAGGATATTTGTGGAGGACTGCAATAAGGTCGTTGTCTTCTACCACAATGACATCTTTAATCTTCTTTGTCTCTGATGTGTCAATGTTTTTTAATTTTGCTTTGTGCGCAGGGGGTCTTAAAATCTTTGCGTATAGCATTTCAGGCAGGGTTATATCTCCTGCATATCTGGCTTTTCCTGTAACCTTATCTGATGCATCAGGGCGTTTTGAAGGTTTGCCAATTATGGAAAATTCCGACTGATTTTTTAATTTAAATTTTTTATCAAGCCGTTTTTCAATATTCTGTCCTTTTGCAATCTGTGCATAGCTTACGCTGTTTTCAGGTTTTTCTTTTTCAAAAATTATTCCGTTTTTTGTCACAAGGTTTTCTGCGGGGACTTTAAGATGCTCTGAGGCAAGTTCTATCAAAACCTGTTTTGCCTGTGAGGCTGCTTCCCTTAAAGGCTGGCAGAAGAAACGTATTGACATTGAGCCAAAAGTTCCAAGGTCCCATGGCGAGAGGTCAGTATCACCGAGAATCATATCAACCAGGTCAACTGCCACATCAAGCTCTTCAGCTACTATCTGGGCAAATGAAGTGATTATGCCCTGTCCCATTTCAATTTTGCCTGTAAAGCAGGTAACCCTGCCGTTTTCTCCTATTTTTAAAAAGGCATTTGAACCTGAAGGGTTTATCTGAAGTGCTCCTGCCCTGCGGATTATCTCCTGAAATGCTGAGGAATCGCGGTAAGAGAAAAAGATTATGATTCCTCCTCCGAATAGTTTCAGGAAATCTCTTCTCATGAGAGTGAAAGGAGATTTTATCTCTTTAAAATAAAGCTCTTTATATTCTTCTTTTCTCATCTCTTTTTTCCTCCCTTCATCTCTTTGGCAGCAGATTTGATGGCTTTGATGATTCTTGTATGTGAACCGCAGCGGCATAAATTTCCGTCCATTGCCTCTATGATTTCCCTGTCAGATGGATTAAGATTTTTCAACAGAAGGCTGTAGGCTGTGAGAATCATTCCAGAGGTGCAGTATCCGCACTGAAAGGCATTGTGTTCAATAAATGATTTCTGGAGGGGGTGGAGGTTCCCATCTTTTGAAAGCCCTTCAATTGTGATTACTTCCTTTCCTCTTACATCATTTACCGGGGTGGTGCATGATTTTACAGGTTTGTTATTTACAAGCACTGTGCAGGAACCACAGTGTCCCTGACCACACCCGTATTTTGTCCCTGTAATGCTAAGGTCAGTCCTCAGCACCCATAGAAGCATTCTGTTTCCGTCAACATTGAGGCTTACAGGTTCTCCGTTTAATTTGGACTTAATGGTTTCTATCATAAATATTTTATTTAAGATAAAATTTATAATCAGTGTATGTCAAACAAAAATATTTCTAATTGATTATTTTTTATCTTCGCCATATAAATAATCAAGGTTTTTACCTATATTGAAAGCTCCCCACAGCAAGCAGGCTATCAGACAATTCCATGTTTGTCATTGCGAGCGACCAAAGGGAGCGTGGCAATCTCATTAATAACAATGACATTTCTGAGATTGCTTCGTCGCTTCGCTCCTCGCAATGACATTGTCGGACAGCCTGCAAGCTATGGGGTTAGCGAGCGCTTTGCATTTTCCAAACATCAAGGAGGCTTAAGGCAATGAGCGAGAAAAAGAGCAGTTTTTTGGGAAAGTTTCTGAAATATCCTCTATCCGGTCAAGCATTGCGTTCATTTTAAAAAAAAACTGTAGACAAAAAAATAAATTAGTATAGGATTTTTTCCGGAGGCTTTCTCCTATGCCTTTAAAGAAATTCAAAAAACTTCCAGCTAAAAAGAAAACAAATTTCATCTCGCAGAAAATTACAAACATTCTTAAAATCCTCACTATCATTGATTCAGGGGAAAGAGTAACAACCCCAAACCTTTCAAGAGATAACTTTGTCAGTTCAGCTTTTGAATTTAATGGCGAGATTCTGTACCTGACAATTTTCCCATAACGAGGCTAGATTGTAAAGATAAGCTGGTGAATAAAGAATTGCAAAATGCCAAAATCTATGAATAATAAAAAGAGCAAATTTATGTGTAATATTTGAATCGATATAACTAGCAATCACTCATCAATAACAATGGGAAGAAATATAAGGAGAATTTTATATGCCAGACAAAAAACCAAGATTTGGAAGCTAAGAAGAGTGAAGAAGGGGGACGTTGTTGAAAAAGAACACTTTGCAATTGGTGTGAGATTGCGATAAGAGACACTCATGCCACGACAAGCAAGATTAGACGCACCCGGCACTCTGCATCATGTGATGATAAGGGGAATTGAAGGTTCCCCGATATTTAAAGGTGACGAGGATCGCAGTAACTTTCTTTTCCGCCTCAGCCATCTGGTTGAGACAACCGGAACTAAAATCCTTGCCTGGGTTTTAATGGACAATCATATTCACCTTTTGATTTTCAGTGGCTACCAGGGGATTTCCAAATTTATGCGCTGCCTTTTAACCGGTTATGCAATCAGCTTTAACCGGAAATACAGAAGGAGGGGCCATTTATTTCAAAACAGGTATAAGTCCATTGTCTGTGATAAAGAGACATATTTACTGGAACTTGTCCGTTACATTCATTTAAATCCCTTGAGGGCAGGGGTAGTGAAGGGTGTGAGGGGATTGGATCGTTACATGTGGAGCGGTCATAGTGTTTTAATAGGTAAGAATAAGAATGGCTGGCAGGAGAGAGAATATGTTCTCAGCCAGTTTAGCCATAAAGAAGGGAAAGCAATTCAGGGCTATTCAAGATTTATGGAGGAAGGTAAAGGTTTTGGCAGGCGTGAGGAGTTAGCGGGAGGAGGTCTGGTAAGAAGCCTTGGAGGCTGGTCTCAGGTGTTGTCTTTGAGAAGTAATAAAGAGAAGATGGAGTATGATTCACGCATTCTTGGAGGAGGAGATTTTGTTTCTAAGATTTTAACAGAGGCGGATAAGGGTTTAAAGAGGCAACTGAGGCTTGGGGAAAGAAAAGTTTTAGCTGAGCAGATGATTAAAAAGATATGCAAGCAGGAAAGGATAAATGAAGGAGAGCTTTGCAACGGCGGTCGACGCAGAAAGGTTTCAAGAATAAGGGAAAGGATATCATATTATTTAAGCCGCGAACTGGGAATGCCTTCAGCAGAGATTGCAAGGCAGTTGGGGGTTTGTACTTCAGCAATTGTTAAGGCCATCCAAAACGCGGAGGTTAAAATTGATAAGTGATAGTATTCATCAACGTCCCCCTTTTCTTCCCGGGGGCGGAAGTGATAGCGACGTGGCAATCTCAAATCCACCCTTCTCTCCGTCCATATTTTCGCTGATTCTACTTTTGCAGACAAAGGACGGAGATGCCCGTTCAAGGGGTGAGATGACTCAGTGGATGTCAGCAGCAGGATTTAAGGATATACAGTATAAAATTCTTGAGAAGAGAAGCGGTTCTTTTAGGAATACAGGATTTCTTGCAGGAGTGAAGAGGTAAACAAAATTAAAAATTGACAAATCTTTTTAAACAGCTACATAAATTAAAAAATTCTGCGCCCATAGCTCAAATGGATAGAGCGACAGACTACGGATCTGTAGGTTGGGGGTTCGACTCCTCCTGGGCGCGTTTAAAATTTTCAGATAGAATAAGAAAAGACAACGTCAGACTGTGTAAAAAGTCGATTTTTCAAAAATGCGAGCCAGTGAAATGTACAATAGGAGAGGGTTCAAGGGTTCGAGAGGGTTAATGGACAACCATAAAGTTGTCCCTACATAATTTGTTATGAATTTAAAAAAGCGAAAGAACCCAAGGCTAAAGAATTTTGATTATTCTCTTCCTCATGCCTATTTTATAACGATTTGTTGTAGAGATAAGAAAGAAATATTCGTAGAGGATAAGCTGAATAGAGAAGCAATAAAAATGTGCTAAATCAGGATTTTGGAGACCAGGCAAGAGAGTGAATAGTAGTTGGTGAGTTAGAGGATTGAGAAATTTAAAGCCCTTGTTCCTTCATAAAAAGGATAGATGAGGGCTTTTTTGAAAATGCATAGCGAGCGCATTCCCCGCAACTTGCTGTGGAAAACTTCAATATAAATCATACAGTTGAAGTTTCAACTTTTTCAATAGGAAGATTCTCGATGGTTATGTTTACTAAGTCTTTGAGTGATAACTTTTTACTTGCATCGAGGACTTCTATACCAACAATATGTCTTTTTTCATCAAGGTCAACTGTAATACCTTCTTCTATGTCTATATTATCAGACACGTAGGCTTCTCTGAGCTGGATATACAAAGCATCTGCCTCTTTATCATATTCTATTTTCAAGCTAATTCACCTCCAGCCTTTCTTCTTTTTTACAGCAGTTATCACTAGTATTCTATCTGCCTC
Organism: Candidatus Schekmanbacteria bacterium RIFCSPLOWO2_02_FULL_38_14; assembly: GCA_001790855.1. NCBI lineage: Bacteria > Candidatus Schekmaniibacteriota > Candidatus Schekmanbacteria bacterium RIFCSPLOWO2_02_FULL_38_14. The sequence goes on from MGDH01000034.1 coordinate 9,384, forward strand.
TTGCTTATATGTTACTCTGAGAAATTTTTCGGAAATCTTTTTCCATACATTTAATCTGTTTTCTATTGAGGACTCAATAAAATCAGGAATATTTATTGCTGACTCAACCTCAGACTCTGTAATCCTGTGCCACATCATCCTCTTTTTAGCATGCCTTGTATATTTGATAGGCTGGTTATTCCCCATTAATTTTACGGTATATAGCAAAGGAGGGATTGTCAAGGCAAAATTGGGAAGAACAAACAGTTAGGGAATGAAGGGGGAGAAAAGGGAGATTGCTTCGCCGCTATCGCTTCTCGCCTGCCTGCGGTAGGCAGGCAATGACGCTCGTTATCCTCTTTTTAACAGCCTGTAACGACCTGTTTCTACAATCTTCTGAAAGATTCAATTTTACAGGCGTAGGTTTTAATCGAACAGGTGTCCCTACAATCTTTTAACAATCCTGAAATCAAAAATCTCATCTGTTGGAACCAGAGCTTTGATATATTTTAGTTCAACAAGCGCATTGACAAACTCTTTTGTAGAATTAATAAATTCATCTGTCAGATTGACAAAATATTTCGGGGAAATTTTATAAACCTCTCTTACAAAATCCTCACCGATAACTCCTATTAATTCTGAAACAGCTTTTGCAGTATTTCCGGAATCAGATTTAATCTCATCTGTAGCATCTTTGTGAAGCGATAAAAACTTCCTGAGAAGTTCAGGGGAGTTTTCAATCAGGTCATTCCTTGCAACAATTCCGTAACTCGGGCTGTTTTTCCACATTTTATCAGAGGGGATGAGAACTTTCCCGTTACTGAACTGCATCGCAGCAACAGCAAGCGAGGGAGTCCCCACTGCTGCGCAGATCTTTCCGTCTGAAAAATCATCAAGTATCAAATCAGCCCACTTAATGTTTTTCACTTCAATACCTTCAATCTTATATCTCTGAATCAGATTTCTAATAATTATATCGTGAATTGAACCCTTTGGCGGGGATGCTATTGTCCTTCCCTTAAACTGTTTTAATACTCCGGAAACTGAACCTGTTTCCTGAAGTGATTTAAAACTTTTTTGAGCAACAAGGAGCGAGCCTTCAACATGCCCCGCAGCAATGCACTTTATTGGAACCTTGTTAGAAACCCCTATGATTACCGGCGGAAGCCCGATGTAGCCGATATCAATTTCCTCATTCTCAAATCCCTTTACCTCATCAGGACCTGAGGCATAAAGTTTCCAGTTAACTTCTATATTTAATTCCTCTTCAACCCATTTCTTTGCAATAAGAAGTAACGAAGTGTGATAGGTGGTGGAGAGAAAACCAATGTTTAGATTATCCATTAATAAAAATTCCAAATTTCAAAATTGAAACTTCCCACAGCGTACAGACTGTCGGACAATGTCATTGCGAGCGTACGCGAAGCAATCTCTTTACAAATCTGAGATTGCCACGTCGCTATCGCTCCTCGCAATGACAGGCAAGCCTTTAAACTAACAAAGTTATTTTGAGCTTTGACATTTGATATTTAATTTATAAATCCCCTGAACTTCTCATACAGCTCCTTCAGCTTTTCCTGATAATACTCAACATTTTCATCCGGCTTGCCCTTATCCCATTCTAAAATCAGTTTGCTGTTTTCAAAAACCTTTACCTTTTTCCCTTTTCCGAAGACATAATACGAAATCTGGTCTCCGGGCTGGTATTTTCTTCCTGAAGCAAGGGCAAGTTCATAGATAGCAGACTGGTTCCGTTTTTTCTCATTAACCTTTTTCTGGTAACTTTCAGGCAACTCAGACAGAGTTGCAGTCTTGCAAAGCATTGTAACGGGAAACCCGTGCTTTTCTATTTTCTCAAGATAATTTTTATAGAGCTGCTCAATTTCTTTTCCTCTTTTATTAAGAAGAAGTCTTATCATCTCCTGCAGGAATTCTCTCTGAAATTTCTCAAGTCCCCTTGATTTTAATCCTGAACCCTTGATCACAACCCTTTCATCATAATCAAGAAGGGCATAATTCTTCATCTTGTAGCTCAGCATGGCTTTATACCTTCCGTCATATTCAGCATCAATTCCCGATGGAAGGCTTTCTGAGAGTCTTTCTATCAGATTTTCTTCATCCTCAACAGACTTTATATTCTCCGGAGGAACAAAATATATACCGTCAGTATCAATCTCAATTACCTCGCAATTATTTTTCGCAAGCCAGTCAATCATGGATTTTATTATCTCTCTTCCTCTTGCAGTAATCTCTGATGCCATTGCGTAGTCACTGAAATTAGAAAAGGATGTTGCAAGATAACCGTAAAAAGAATTTATGAGAATTTTAAACGTGCCCTGCAAAGCATCAAGATAATTTTTCTCTTTTTCGGATTTAGCTGCCTTCATCGCATCCTTTGCTTTTATGCGGAATTCCCTGATGTCCTGGAGGAGCGGAAGGAAAATATCAAGCTCATCATTTGACGGCTTTAAATCAAACCGGAGCATTATGGATGGGTAAAGAGACTGGACATCGCAGTGAATAACCCTCTCAATAACCCCCTCTTTAAAGATATCCGTATACCCGCCTTCAATTTGCCTTGCTTCAGAAGGGAGCTGCGGAACAGAATGCCTCATCCTTAAGTATTCCCTCAAAAAAAGGGAGTTTATCTTGGTGGCATTGCCGCGAATAATAACATTCTGGAATGAATACGGAAAAACCTGAGCCTGTATAAAATAGCTCCCGCTCAGCATCTCAGCCAAACCCTTTGTCTCTGCCACATCATCAAAGTTGTATTCCTTTAACAGTTCAGGCTCATGGTCATAGCAGTAGGCAATCTTTTTTCCTTCGATATATACCCTGTCCTTTCTTGCAAGATTAAAATGCCTTGCAACTTCTTTAAGGCCATATCCGTCAAGATCCCTGTTGGCAATGTCATAGTACTGGACAAGTATCCACGTATCAACAATGTGCCTGCCGTAGATTTCCCATTTAGGGTAATCAATGGTTCTTTCAGCAATATTCAGTCTTGATGCGTGGGATTTTGGCTCGCTTCCATCCCTCCCCCAGTTAAGCTTGACCTTATTAATCTGCGCCCTTACCTTTATATACTCAAGGTCAAACCTGAAAATATTATGCCCCTCTATGATATCAGGGTCACGCTCAAGAATTATCTTCCCAAGCTCTTCAATCATCTCTTTCTCAGGCATTTCCCTGCCAAAAAGCAATTTCTTCCATCCTGAGTTATCTGAAAGCCCGATTGATATGATTCTGTCCTTTTCTCTGTGCGGGTTTGAAAACTCAAAACCCTCCTCGCAGTAGGTTTCAATATCAAGCTGAAGCCGTTTCAATTCATCAAACGAAAGGGATTTAAAAAATGTTTTCCCTGTCCAGAGAAGGTATTGATGGACAGGGTCATTTAAAAAAAAATAGGGCGCTCTGGGACTTGAAGGATTCTCGCCTGTTTCTTTTGCCAGAAACTTTTTGGCATTGTTTGCTGAAGACCAGGACTGAAATCCTGCAACATATTTAAAAAAATTTTTTCCCTTAAGCTCAGTTATCTCAAAGGGCTCTTTAAACTTTTTTAAAAACTCAAATCTCTCAATCCAGATAAACGGGCGAAACTCCTCAGCCTCCCTGACAAGTTCCCCTTTTATCCTTCTGAAGATTTCAACCCTGCTGTCATCCTTTTGCTCTACAGCAACAATACCCGGCGTATTGTCACTGCCAAAAAGAACTTCGTTTTCATGGATTGATAATGATTTTATGGACATTTTCCTCCGATTAAATTTAAGAATTATTTAAAAGCTCAAATACCAGAATCCAAATACCAAATCAAGTTCAAATGAGGGGTTGAGGACAAGCCTATTGTGAGGAGATTCTACATCATACTCATGAATCATAACATTGCGCATGCTTATCATATCGTTCCATTCGTTTTAAATACCCTTATTTCATAAAGTGGATTTTATGTTTCATCTTCAGATGGAACGATCTTGTCAAGTTCTGCAATTAAGGGAGGAATATCTTCAGTTACTGTTTTCCACAGAATATCGAGGTTAATATTAAAATATCCATGAATAAGGCGATTTCTCATACTGATGATATTTTGCCATGGAATACGAGGCAATTCTTCAAGGCATTCTTTTGTGGCATTAGAAGCTGCTTCTCCTATAATTTCAAGATCTTTAACAATGGAAAGGGTTAACATTCTATCAGCTTCAAGTGAGTCCCTTGTTTTATTTTTCGCAAATTTTATAGCTTCTTTTGCGGCATCAAGCATATGGCGCAGGCGAATAGAATCATCTTTCTGCATATTGTACCTCTGAGGAATCAATCACCTTCTGTCTGAAATATTGACTTAAATCTTGTGGTGTTCTTAAATCAACTTTGTGCCCTAAAATTTCTGTTAGTTCGAGTTCCATACCTGCCAGTCTGATAAGTCCTGGAACATGTTCTGGATCGAATTCAACAAGAAAATCTATATCACTATCCGGTTTAAAATCCCCTCTGAGAACGGAACCGAAAAGCGATAATT
>MGDH01000035.1:0-289 GCA_001790855.1 Candidatus Schekmanbacteria bacterium RIFCSPLOWO2_02_FULL_38_14
CCTGCCTGGCCAATGCAGGTAACGCTTCCTTTTTCATCAGTTTCTTTCTTGATTAAATCTTCAACCTCAAAAGTATCTTTTCCCCAAAGATGAGAAGAATCCCTGATTTCCACCCTCCCATTGTTTACCCAGAGGTATACAGGTTTAGCAGATTTTCCCTTTATGATTATACCGTCAAAGCCCGCTCTTTTAAGCTCACTTCCCCATGTTCCTCCACAATATGCTTCTCCCCAGATTCCGGTCAGTGGGGACAAAGATACAACAGCGTGCCTTCCGCTCCACGGAACAG
>MGDH01000035.1:296-26708 GCA_001790855.1 Candidatus Schekmanbacteria bacterium RIFCSPLOWO2_02_FULL_38_14
CCGGTCATAAAAATTAGTAAGTTTTGAGGCGAGAGTGGGCCAGTGTGTGAATCCGTTTCATCCCTCAGAATCTTTGCTCCGATGCCGCTTCCCCCGATGAATAAATCTGCATCTCTTGAATTCAGCTCCTTTACAGATACTTCATTTTTAGATAAATTAACCCAGAGGAGTTTGCCTGTATAGCCTTTAAATTTCATAATATTAATTTATAAAGCAAATTGTTTTCTTTTCAAGAGAAATATTTATTGTGGTTTTAAGAGTTCTAATAATATAAATAAAATTTGGGGAAAATTTTTCGCAGGCTAAAGCCTGCGGCTACAATGATATAATTAATGTAGCCGCACACTTTAGTGTGCGTTTTTCATCTCAGAGCATTTTTTATGAAGGTAAGATTTTGATTGTAAAGGGTGAGTCAATAGAAAGAAATGTCAGTCTAAAAGAGATCTTCTTTTCTTTCTTAAAACTTGGTGCAACCGCTTATGGCGGACCTGCCATGGTAGCCAATATCAAAGATATGGCTGTTGGAGAAAAAAAATGGATTTCAGAGAAAGAGTTTTTGGAGGGAATAGCTCTCTGCCAGATAATACCCGGAGCTACTGCTTTTCAGGCTGCTTCGTATGTGGGATATAAGCTGAGAGGGATTAAAGGTGCTGTAGCTGCGGCTTTTGCTTTTACTTTCCCTGCTTTTCTTTTAATGCTCGTTCTCTCATCAGCTTATTTTTCATTGAGGAATATTGATATTTTCCAGACAGCTTTCATTGGCATGAGAGCTATAGTGGTAGGCATTATAGTTAATGCAACTCTTAATATTGGAAGGTCAGCCGTTGATAACTGGAAGGGGTTTTTGCTGTCGCTGCTGGCATTCTGGTTGTTTTTCTACAAGGTAAACATACTCTGGGTAATTTTCATTTCTGCCGTTATTGGGATTTTTTTTTATTATTCAAAAGAGACAACCAACAAAGAACAAAAACAGCTTATTTCTGAAAGCATTGATGGCAAGAAAAATAAATTTTTTTTATCAGCCTCCATTATTGCCGGCTTTGTAGTGGTATTGATTTTCTTCTGGTGTATAAAATATATTTCTCCTGTCACATCAAAACTGTGTTTTGTTTTAATGAAGATAAATGTTGTTGCATTTGGAGGCGCATATTCAAGCTTGCCTCTTTTTCAGGCTGAAGTTGTAGATAAATACGGATGGGTGAGTACAAAGGAGTTCATAGATGGAATTGCAATGGGTCAGATTACTCCGGGACCGATTATGATAACTGCAACCTTTATTGGATATAAGGTTTATGGATTGGCTGGAGCTGTGTTGGCTACAATTGCCATGTTTGCTCCAAGCTTTGCTCTTCTGATGTTTCTTTCCCTTCAGTATGAACGCTTTAGGAATTTTAGATTTTTTCAGCCAATGGTAAAAGGGATACTCTCATCTTTTGTTGGAATGCTTGGGCTGATGGTTTATTATTTTGGCAAGGAAGCCATAGTTGATTTGAAGACTCTTGTGATGACCATTGCTTCTGCGGTTCTTATATATTTTAATGTAGAGTTGTTTTATATAATTCCAGTGGGGATATTGATTTCCATTGTGTTGTTTTAATGTCCTTTACCACTTGGGATTACAGCCTGTTCACAGGCTGACCGAGAATTCCCTTTTGTCATTGCGAGCGACCCCTTCGACATGCTCAGGGTAAACTCCGGGAGCGTGGCAATCTCATTATTTTCAAATGGATTCTGAGATTGCGGAGCCTGTTCCGAGCCAATGAGATTGCTTCGCTATCGCTCGCAATGACAGGCGAAGGAATCTTGCTCCTCGCAATGACCATTCTCAGTCACCCTGTTCAGGTCTGTTTCTACAATGAGCAGAAACAGGCTTCTTAAACCTGTCAATATTAAACTTTAATGCTAATGCTTGCCGCAGCAGTTACTTCCTTCGGTATGCTCGTGATGTTCGTGTTCGTCATGGTCATGGTTACCATCACAGCAATCCCCTTCGTGGACGTGCTCATGCCTGGCACCTTCTTCTTCTTTTTCCCCAAACCTTAGAAGCCTCATTCCATTTGCTATGACAACAAGAGATGTTCCTGTATCTGCAATTACAGCCATCCAGAGATTGGCTAAGCCTGCGAATGTCATTCCAATAAAAACCGCTTTTACAATCAGGGAAAGAACAATATTACTTTTTATAATTCCAAGAGTCTTCCTGCTCAGCTGTATAGTATAACTCAGCTTTGACAAATCATCAGCCATAAGTGCGATATCAGCAGTTTCAAGGGCTATATCTGTTCCGGCAACTCCCATTGAAAATCCAACTGACGCTGTTGCAAGCGCCGGAGCATCATTTACTCCGTCTCCAACCATTCCAACCTTGCCATATCTGCTGATAAGACTTTTGATGACGCTCACCTTGTCCTGTGGTAGCAGTTCTGCTTCATATTCGTCTACATTCAACTCGCTGGCAATGGCTTTTGCAGTATTTTCATTGTCTCCAGTAAGCATCACTATTTTCTTAACTCCAACATTCTTAATTTCTTTCAGGGCATTTTTGCTTATATCCCTTGCTTTATCAGCAAGCGCTATTAATCCCATTACTTTGTCTTTCTTTGCGACAATTAAAGCAGTTTTTCCCTGAAACTGGAGGTCCTTGATTTTTTCAAGAGAGCCGTTAAGAGGGATGTCAAGCTCTTTTATGAATCTGAGGTTTCCAATAAAGAAAGTCTCACCTTTTATTTTTGCCTGAGCTCCTTTGCCGGGATGGGAGAGAAACTCATCGGCTTTTTCAATCCTGACAGATATTTTCTTTGCGTGTTTTACAATTGTTCTTGCAACAGGATGCTCTGACTTTTCCTCTATTGATGCTCCTGCGGAAAGGATTTCATTATTTGAATATCTGTCCAGAGGAATTATGTCTGTTACCTCTGCATGTCCCTTTGTGAGTGTTCCGGTTTTATCAAAGGCTATGACAGATAGAGCGCCTGCTTCCTCAAGGAATGCACCGCCTTTTATCAGGACACCATTTTTTGAAGCAGAGCAGATTGCAGATACAATTGCAACAGGAGTAGAGATGACCAAGGCACAGGGGCATGAAATTACAAGAAGTACCAGCGCCTTGTAAAACCACGGAGAAAAGGGTTCACCGAGAAAGAGTGGCGGTACAGCCGTTACAGCTATTGCCAGCAAAATTACAAAAGGAGTGTAATATTTTGCAAATTTATCAACAAATACCTGCGAAGGAGCCTTCTGCGCTTGTGCTTCTTCAACTAAATGGATTATTTTTGAAATAGTGTTGTCCTTGTAAAGCCTGGTAACTTTTATTTCAAGAGCTCCCCTTTCATTTATGCTTCCTGCATAAACCTCATCTCCGGTATACTTATCAACAGGCATAGATTCGCCTGTAATCGGAGATTCGTTAACTGATGATTCCCCTCTTATTACAACGCCATCCATTGATATTTTTTCCCCGGGTTTTACAACTATCACGTCATCTACTTTTATCTTTGATACAGGCAGCCTGACTAATGAGCCGTTTTGTTTCAGGGATGCTTCTTTTGGAGAAAGGTCAATTAGCGCTTTTATAGCATTTCTTGTTTTGTCCATTGTGTAGCTCTGGAGGGTATTGCCAAGAGAGAAGAGAAACACTACCATTGCGCCTTCCTCCCATTCCCCTATAGCTGCAGCGCCAACTGCGGCAAGACCCATGAGAAAATTCATATCAAGAGACAAGGCTTTCAGGGAATAGAACCCGCTGCGTGCCACATAAAAGCCTCCAACAGCAATTGAAAGGGCAAAAAACAGAATACTAAAAAAACCAAAGAACAAAGATGAGCCGTAGCCCAAAATGATCAGTATTCCTGAGATAAGAGTAAGAAGCCTTCTTTTATCTTTTTTAAGGAATGATGGTTTGTCCATCAAATCGTCTGCTACAGTTTTAAGTCTTGCCTTGTATCCTGCCTCATCAACAATTTTAATAACTTCATTTATGATATCATCTCTTGCTTCATGGCGTATAACCATTTCTGCTGAATTAAAATTGACAAGAGTTTCTTTAATCCCTCTGAGTTTGCTGATTCTCCTTTCAAGCTTTGAAGCGCAGTCAGGGCAGTCCATACCGCTTATCTGGAATATAGACCTATCCTCTCCGATTTCTTCTCCAATATCTTTTATGCTGTATCCGAGATGCTGGATAGTGGTGGAAATTTCTGAAATGGTTACAACCTCAGACTCAAACTCAACCCACATTTTTCCCGATGCATAGTTAACTGAAACCCAGGCGACTCCCTCAAGGTGCGAGATTGATTTTTCAAGCTTTGATGCGCAGTCAGGACAGTCAAGCCCTTCAAGCGTCACAGATTCATGTTTATACTGCTTTTCAAGATGTATGCCGATTTCTCTTGTTTTTTCCTCTATCTTTTCAAGAGAAATAAAATTCGGGTCATATTTTATTTCCATTTTATTGCTGTTTTTCTCAATTGCAAGTTCAACTACACCGCGCAGCGCTGACAGTTTTTCTCTGAGCCTTTCAATACATAATTCACAGCCGTTGCTCTCAGGCAAGAGAACAGGCAAATCTATAACTTTAATGTTAAGTTTCATCAGATTTTCTCCATAGAAAACTACTTATGCCTGACGTGATCCAAACCTTCTTTAAAAAGCTTTACTATATGTTCATCATCAAGGGAGTAGTAGACTATCCTTCCGTTTTTTCTCGGCTTAACCAGCCTTAGTGACCTGAGAAACCTTAGCTGGTGTGATATGGCTGATGAGCTTATATTAAGCAGCGTAGATAAATCGCACACACAGAGTTCGGTTTTTGACAGGACATATAAAATTTTTATACGTGTTGAGTCACCAAGCGCCTTGAAGGTTTCTGCAAGGTCAAGGGTCAAGGAATCTTCAAGCATCTTCTTTGACAGCTTTTCAACCTTATCCCTGTCAATAATATGAGAACCGCAAAATATGTTTTTCTTTTTGACCATAAAAAAATAATATATGAGCAATTGTTCAACTATTCATATATATTATATATTTTGTCAAGAAAATTTTTGGAGGTTGCTGAAAAAGTTCCTATTCGGTGTCATTGCGAGGAGCGACAGCGACGTGGCAATCTCATCTTTTAGCTGACAACTTTTTAATGAGATTGCTTCGCTTTGCTCGCAATGACAAAAGGGAATTCTCGGTAAGCCTGTAAAGGTCTGTTTCTACAGGTAAGAATACCCCGCCTATTGGAATTGCTGTAATGACAATACAAAAAGCTTTAAATATTCTGATAATTTATTTGTGGATTTTGTGAGGAATTCTTGTGTAAATTGAGATATGATTTATGTGCTTAATTTATGAAATAGTACCCGCATTTAAAGTCAACATCAGCAAGGTCTCTTTTATCTATTGGAAAACAGGTACAGGCTTTTGTTCTTCCGTGGTTGTATATCCTGCAAAATATTTCTCCATTTTTTCTTTTGAGAAGAGGGCATTTTATGCTTAAGTCACAGCATTTACCGCATTGAAGGCATGTTCCCCTTCTTTTAGCAAGCTGTTGGTTCACATATTTCGTATTAAAGTTGCATAAAAAATAACGCCTTGTTGTTCCTTTGAAGAGGCGTGCCTTATGAAATATATGTTTTACTCTTTCAACTGATGCCAATTCCTTCAACCTCCTTTTATTAAAGCATTAAAACCAAAATTACTTACTTATATAAAGTCATAAATAGATTTTGTCAAGATTATTACCCATTTTCCTCTAACCCACTTGACAATTTATTTCAGAAATGTACATTTATAAATTTGTCGCAAATCTTAACAGGTTTTAGCAGGCGATAGAAAAACTTGCAAGATTGTCATTGCGAGCAAAGCGAAGCAATCTCGATAATAACTGACAGCTATCAGCTAAAACTGAGATTGCCACGTCGCTGTTGCTCCTCGCAATGACATAGAATAGGCATTTTTTATATGAATGTACTGGTTCTCTATAACTATTCTGATAAGCAGGAAACTCTGGAAAAAGATTATTCAGAAGAAGCAGTTAAGGAGTGTGCTTTTTCTGTCAGAAAGGCACTTGAATGTTTTAATCATCAGGTCATAATGTTTACGCTTATGGATACTACTGATAGCCTGAAGTCTATGATTGAACTGTTGGCAAAAGGCAATATTGATATTATATTTAACCTCTGCGAGGGTTTTGGCTGGGATAGTACAATGGAGCATAATATTGCAGGAATCTTTGAACTGCTAAATATTAAATTTACAGGCTCCGGCTCATTCACTCTTGCTTCTTGTCTTAACAAGGGAAGAACCAAGGAGGTCCTGACATTTTACGGAATAAGAACCCCCAACTTCCAGACGCTTTTTTCTCCTCATAATAAGATAAAAAAGGAACTTACTCTTCCGCTGATTATTAAGCCATTGATGGAGGACGCAAGCGTTGGCATACGGAACAACTCTGTCATATATGAGGCTTCAGAAATTGAAAAAATGGTTTCTCTCTTTTTTGAAAGATACAAAAAGTCTGCATTGGTTGAAGAGTATATTGACGGGCGTGAATTCAATGTGGCTGTTATGGGCAATTCTGAGTTGGAAGTCCTTCCGGTTTCAGAGATTGATTTTTCAGGATTACCTAAGGAAATGAACAGAATCTGTACTTATGAAAGCAAATGGGATTATGAAAGCATTGCATTTCGGAGAACTCCTCCGGTATGCCCTGCAAAAATTGATTCAGGACTTGAGGAAGAGATAAAAGAGGTAGCCATTAAAACCTATAGGGCTATGGAATGCAGCGATTATGCAAGAGTTGATATGCGTTTGTCAAATGACGGGAAGTTATATGTTCTCGAGGCAAACCCGAATCCTGACCTTTCAACTGATGCCGGTTTTTCAAACATTGCAAAAGCATCCGGTATGAGTTATGAAACGCTCATATTGAAAATTTTGGAGATTGCTCTTATGAGGTATAAAAGCAAGCAATAAGGAAGCCAAAGAAAATTTTTTATGGGTTGTATAATAAGAGAAATTGAAAAGAAGGATATTCCGGATATTGAAACTATTTTAGAAACTTCAAACAGTTTCAGCTCAGAGGAAATTCAATGTGCCCTTGAAATGATATATACGACTCTTGCAAGCCAGAATGACTACAGGTTTCTTTGCTGTGAAAAAAACAACAGGGTTGTCGGATATACCTGTTATGGTCCCATACCCCTTACTCAGGGGACTTTTGATTTATACTGGATTTGCGTTAACCAGGAATTTCAGAAACACGGAGTTGGAAAAAGACTTTTGCATGAGACAGAAAATAAAATTATAAACAGCAACGGAAGGCTTGTTGTTATTGAAACATCATCAGACGAAAAATATCGGTCAGCCATTAAATTCTATAAAAAGAATAACTTTTCTGTTGCCTCAGTAATAAAAGACTTTTACCGTGACGGAGAGGATAAGATAATTTTTATAAAAAATGTTAAGGTGTGAATAAATAAGGTATTGACAGGCAATATATGCAATGGTATTAGCAGGTTATGGAAAGAAGGTTATTTATTAGTCCTCAGGGTATCCAGTCATAAAATTAGTCCAATATATTGCAATTAGAATTTGCTTTAGTAAATGAAAAAAGAAATAAGCCGTTTTTAGTGATGCAGTAGTCTTTATTTGGAAAGGAGGCATTATTTTTATGTCTCTTGAGAGAGCCGGAAAAAGCATTTATATTGGAATTGATGTAGGTTCTGTCAGCGTAGATTTTGCCATCCTTGATTCAGATAAAAATATAATTAAAACCTGTTACCAACGAACCCATGGACAGCCAGTTCAGGTCTGTATTGATATTTTTGAAGACCTGCTCAAAGAAACTTCAAGAGACAGAATAAGCGGAGTTGCAACAACAGGTTCAGGAGGCAAACTGATTGCAAGCCTTCTTAATGGTTCTTTCACAAATGAAATAATCTCGCAGGCAAAGGCTTCTGAATATTTATACCCACAGGTAAAGACCGTAATAGAAATGGGAGGAGAGGATTCAAAACTGATACTGCTTGATTTTTCTCATGAAACAGGAAGGATTCATATAAAGGATTTTGCCACAAACACAATGTGTGCTGCCGGGACCGGGTCGTTTCTGGACCAACAGGCTCACCGCCTTGGAATATCGATTGAGGAAGAATTTTCCAATCTGGCGCTGATGTCACAAAACCCTCCGCGAATTGCCGGAAGATGCAGTGTATTTGCAAAAAGCGATATGATTCATCTCCAGCAGGTTGCAACACCTGATTATGATATTGTGGCAGGCCTGTGTTATGCGGTTACAAGGAATTTTAAAAGCAACATAGCAAAAGGGAAAAAGTTTGTAAAACCGATTGCTTTCCAGGGAGGGGTTGCAGCAAACAAGGGAGTTGCCAAGGCTTTTGAGGATGTGCTCGGGCTTGAAAGGGGAGAGCTTCTTATTCATGAGTATTACGGAATAACAGGAGCTATTGGAGCCACATTAATTCTAATCGAAAATCCTCCAAAGGAATTTTCATTTACAGGGATAGAAGTTCTGAAAGGTTATATTAACAGACAGAAAAATTCAGAAAGAAAAGGACTCAAACCTTTAAAAATAACTCAAAGCTCATACTCTCATATTGAGGATAAGGATATAAAGGGAATTTTCCCAAACAACGGGAATAAGATTGATGTATTTCTTGGAATTGACATTGGCTCTGTAAGTACAAATGTTGTTGCAGTAGACAGAGATAAAAAAGTAGTTGCAAGAAGGTATCTTATGACTGCAGGCAGGCCTATTGAGGCAGTGAGAAAAGGATTGAAAGAGGTAGGAGAGGAGATTGGAAGCTATGTTAATGTCAGAGGAGTCGGAACAACGGGTTCAGGAAGATATTTAATAGGAGATTTTGTCGGAGCTGACGTTATAAGAAATGAAATTACCGCACAGGCTAAAGCAGCAGCTGATATTGACCCTCTTGTTGATACCATATTTGAAATAGGCGGACAAGATTCTAAGTATATCAGCATTTCAGAAGGAGTGGTAGTTGATTTTGAGATGAACAAGGTCTGTGCTGCCGGGACCGGCTCATTTATTGAAGAACAGGCTGAGAGGTTAGCAATAAATATAAAGGAAGAATTCGGAAAAATTGCCCTCAGTTCAAGGCATCCTGTCTGCATGGGAGAGCGGTGTACAGTTTTCATTGAATCTGATTTGATGCACCACCAGCAGAAAGGGATACCAAGAGAGGACCTGATTTCAGGATTAAGCTATTCAATTGCATATAATTATCTCAACCGTGTTGTCGGGAAAAAGAAAATAGGAGAAAGAATATTTTTTCAGGGGGGAGTTGCAGCCAACACAGGTGTGGTTGCAGCCTTTGAAACCATTCTCAATAAAAAAATAGTAGTTCCGCCCCATCACGATGTAACAGGTGCCATTGGAGTGGCACTGCTTGCTATGGAAAACAATATATCCTCTTCCGGTTTTAAAGGCTTTGATGTTGGAACCAGGAAATACCAGATTAAAAGTTTTGAATGCAAGGACTGTGTAAACCTCTGTGAAATCAGAATGGTAACTGTAGAAGGAGAGAACCCGCTTTTTTATGGAAGCAGATGCGAAAAGTTTGATGTAGATAAAAAATCACAAAGAATTTTTGATAAAAAGGATTTATTTGATGAGAGGGAAGAACTTCTTTTTGGTTCTCCACAGGTTCTGAACGGTAAAAAAATAAGAGGGAAAATCGGGATTCCAAGAACTCTCTACATCTATGAGCTTTATCCATTTTTTAAGGCTTTTTTCAATGAAATCGGTTTTGAGGTCATTCTTTCAAGCCAGACAAACAAACTTATAATCCATAATGGTCTTGAGAATGTAACCGCAGAGACCTGCTTTCCTATCAAAGTAGCCCATGGGCATATACTGGAACTCTTGGAAAAGGATATTGATTATCTTTTCTTGCCAAGCATTATCAATATGTTTGTCAGAAACTCAAAGTATGATAAGAACCAAACCTGTCCCTATATACAGGCAATTCCCTATATGGTGAATGCTGCGGTAGATTTCAGCTCAAGTGGTGTAAAGGCTTTGTCTCCGGTATTTCATTTTCAGAGGGATGAGAAGCATATAGAAGAAAGCATGGTTGAGATGGCTAAAGAAATAGGGATTGATGCTGCACAAGCAAGAAACGCAATATATTACGCCTTTAAAGCCCAGAATGAGTTTTATTGTCAGACCAACAAAAAAGGAAAGGAATTCCTCAGAGGGCTTGATAAAAATGAAAAAGCCCTTGTAATAGTGAGCAGGCCTTATAATGGTTATGACTGTGGTATAAATCTGGACATTCCAAAGAAACTCATGAATCTTGGTATCTCTGCAATCCCAATGGACTTTCTGCCTCTTGACACAGTGGATTTAACAGACGAACATCCAAATATGTACTGGAAATCAGGACAGAGGATGCTTTCTGCTGCAAGACTTATAAAATCAGACCCGAGGCTTTTTGCAGTCTATATCACAAACTTTGGGTGTGGTCCTGATTCATTCATTACACATTTTTTTCATGATATGATGGAAGGAAAGCCTTTCCTTCAGCTTGAGATAGATGAGCACAGTGCTGATGTAGGAGCAATAACACGGTGCGAGGCATTTCTTGACAGTCTGAAGAACTACAGAGAAAAGCCTTTTTCCGTGACAAAGAAAAATTCTAAAATTCTTTCTTCATTGAGCGAGAAAAACCGTATAATTTTCATTCCGAATATGGATGACCATACATATGCAATAAAGGCTGCTTTTGAGGCAAACAATGTAATGGCAGAAGTAATCCCTGAGTCTGATGAAACGACTTCTCTTCTTGGCAGAAAGTTCACTTCTGGCAAAGAGTGCTATCCGTGTATCCTTACAACAGGAGACCTGTTTAAAACAATTGAGAATTGCGGGTTGCCAAGAGAAAGAATTGCATTTTTTATGCCTTCTGCTGAAGGTCCGTGCAGGTTTGGCCAGTATCATAAATTCCAGAGACTTCTTCTTGATGAGAACGGTTATGAAGATATTCCGGTTTACTCCCTTGCTCCGAAAAACTCATACTCTGACAAGATATTCGGCAAGGGGTTTGATTTGGCTGCATGGAAGGGGGTAGTTGCTATTGATATCATGCAGAAGGCATTAAGGGAAACAAGGCCGTATGAAGTAAATAATGGAGAGACTGATGATGTTTACAGGGAGTCAATAGATATTGTATGCAAGGCAATTGCAACAAAAAGGAGTTTAATAGAAGCCATGAAAAAGGCTTTAAAGCTTTTCAAAAATATTCCAGTTGATAAGAGTGTCATTAAACTGCGGATAGGCATAGTTGGCGAAATATATATGAGAACAAACCGCTACGGCAATCAGAACATTGTTAAAAAAATAGAATCCCTTGGGGGAGAAGCCTGGGTTGCTCCTATGAGTGAATGGTTTCTTTACACAAACTGTGTTTACAAGGAGAGAAACCTTGGAATGAAAGACTATAAGGGGTATTTGAGGAATATTATAAAAGATAATATTCAGAAATATTACGAACATAAAATTTATAAGTCTGTAAAAGGGTTCATAAGAAACTGGGGTGAACCTGATACAGAAGAGATTCTGGGATACAGCAAGCCATACCTTGACCCTTCATTTGACGGAGAGGCAGTGTTGAGTATTGGGAAAAGCATTGACTTTATTAAAAACGGAATGAAGGGGATAATAAATATAATACCTTTTACCTGCCTGCCGGGTACAATTGTAACGGCTGTTTCGAAAAAACTCTCTGGCGACTATGGAAACATTCCGTGGTTAAACATAGCATATGACGGAGTAAATGATACAGGGAGTGAGACAAGGCTTGAGGCTTTTATGTACCAGGCAAGGTTATACTGATTTCGTATTTTTTGTTGTTGAGACAGTCAATCCTTTCATCTGTAACAGGAGAGCGCAGGTAAATCTCTGAAGATGGGTAGAAAAACCAGTAGCACTTGTCTCCTTTTATCCAGATTTCTCCGCCACTGATGTCTCTCACTGCATTTTCTGAGATGTAGAAGCTTATAAGGGAATTAGAGTCAGCTTTCAGGAATGCCTTATTTATCTGGGGAGCAAATTCTTCCACTTCCTTGTCAGAGAATACTTTTTTCCCGTTACACTCCATTGAGGACATCATTGAAGCAATTGTTTTATCACTTATCTTGTATGGGTGGTTAAAGGGCGGGGTTTCATTGCCGTAAAAATTTTCCCCGGTCAGGAAAATTTTGCCGTGGTTCTGGACATGGTAGATTATTGACCTGTCAATGCAACCAGTCAGAAAAAGAGATAAGCAAAAAATTGGTATGGAGAAAAACTGGCATTTATTTTTTAACATCTGCTTCAATATTTCCTTTGATTTGAATTTATTAATCCATCTGTGAGCTTATACTACCATCTACCAGATTTTTTCTGCAATGATTTTTTTGCAAAGATGATTACAACGATTAAAGATGAGATTACACAGATTAGATTTATTATGAGAAAGTCTCTGTAACCTTTTTTAAATCTGTGTCATCAGATATATTTTTAAAGCATAAAAGTATAATTTATTTAATTTGACAATTACGGAGTAATTAAATAATTTCCAAATATTATGAATGCAATAATTTGTCTTGAAGACGGAAGGCATTTTGCAGGGAAATCCTTTGGCGCAGAGGGGGAAGCCGTAGGAGAGGTGGTCTTTAATACCAGCATGATGGGATATCAGGAGATTCTAACCGACCCCTCCTATCAGGGGCAGATTGTTCTGATGACCTACCCTTTAATAGGGAATTATGGCATAAATTATGAAGATGTTGAATCCCGCAGAATCTTCCTCTCTGGTTTTATTGTAAAAGAATACTGCTTTTACCCGAGCAATTTCCGCTCTGAAACAAGCCTTGGAGAGTTTTTGAAAAAGGCAGATATAGTCGGCATTGAAGGAATAGA
Source organism: Candidatus Schekmanbacteria bacterium RIFCSPLOWO2_02_FULL_38_14 (assembly GCA_001790855.1). Lineage (NCBI taxonomy): Bacteria > Candidatus Schekmaniibacteriota > Candidatus Schekmanbacteria bacterium RIFCSPLOWO2_02_FULL_38_14. The sequence goes on from MGDH01000035.1 coordinate 13,222, forward strand.
CACAAGGGCTTTAACAAGGCATATTCGTGACAAGGGAGCGCAGCAGGGAATTATTTCAACACTGGATTTTGATGTTGAGAGCCTGATAAAAAAAATAAAGAAATCTCCCGGGCTTATAGGGAGGGATTTTGTAAAAGAGGTTACAACAAATTCTCCTTATTCCTGGAATGAAGGAGGATGGGATCTGGAGAAGGGTTACAGGAAAAATTCCACCAAAAAGCCACAAAGATATAAAGTAGTAGCCTATGATTTTGGCATAAAGCATAATATACTGCGGATGCTTGTTGATTCAGGCTGTGATGTTGAGGTTGTTCCTGCAAATACAAGAGCAGAGGATGTGCTTGCAAGAAATCCTGACGGAGTTTTCCTGTCAAACGGACCCGGAGACCCTGAGGCGGTTTCTTATGCGATAAACAGTACAAAAAGGCTTTTAGGTAAAAAACCGATTTTCGGAATCTGCCTGGGGCACCAAATTCTGGGGCTTGCCCTTGGCGGAAAGACTTATAAACTTAAATTTGGCCACCACGGAGCAAACCACCCTGTAAAGGAACTCTCATCAGGAAGGATTGAGATAACAGCGCAGAACCACGGCTTTGCAGTTGATGTTGATTCAATTTCTGATGCATATCTTACCCACGTCAATTTAAATGACCAGACTGTGGAGGGAATGGCTCATAAAAACCTGCCAGTGTTTTCTGTCCAGTACCATCCGGAAGCCTCGCCAGGACCACACGACTCAAGGTATCTTTTTAAAAGGTTTGTTGATTTGATGGAGAAATACAGAAATTCTTAGCCATCTTTCTTTGATTCCTGCTTTGATGTGTGGGTTGACTCTGTTTCCTCATCTGAAGGATTGGTTGGTGTTGGAACAAATTCTGCCTTGAATGGTCTAACAATAGAGGAGATTATGGAAATAAGAAGAATGCTTGCAATCACACCTAAAGCAATCTCAATCGGAATTTTATAGATGTTGGCAAGAAGCATTTTTACTCCTATAAAGACGAGAATGGCAGAAAGACCATAATGGAGATAGTGAAACAATCGCATAATCCCAGCAAGCGCAAAGTAGAGTGCCCTTAGTCCTAAAATAGCAAATACATTTGAGGTGTATACAATAAAGGGGTCTACTGTGATGGCAAGGATGGCAGGAATCGAGTCTATGGCAAAGATAACATCTGTCGTTTCAACAACCAACAGCACAATGAATAATGGCGTGGCAAAGTACTTTCCCGCTTTCTTAACAAAAAACTTATCTTCTTCATACCTGTCAGTAACAGGCATAAATTTTTTGAAGAGCCTTAATACTGGATTTCGTTCCGGATGGATTTCTTTATCTTTCTGCAAAGCCATTTTGATTCCGGTCAGAACCAAAAAGCCTCCAAAAATATAGATAATCCAGTGAAACTTCTGGATCAGTGTTATACCTATGGCAATGAAAATCGCCCGCATCACCAGCGCACCAAGAATACCCCAAAAAAGAACCTTGTGACTATATTGAGAAGGCACACGAAAATAGGAAAATATCAGTAAAAAAATAAAGATATTGTCCACGCTGAGAGAATACTCAATTAAATAACCGGTCAGAAATTCAAGCGCCTTCTCCGAACCTCTCCAGAAGTAAATTCCCATATTGAAGAGAAGCGCCAAAGTAATCCAGACCGTACACCACGCAAGTGCCTCTTTGAGCTTGATCTCATGAGCCTTGCGATGGAAAACTCCAAGGTCTATGACAAGCATTGCAAGTACTAAAATGTTAAATATAATCAACAACAGAACTTGATTTGGCATTAAAATTTCCTTAGTGGGAATCCAGAATAAAAAATTGTAATAACTTTTTTAGATACTCCACAGATTGCTCCTTAGAAGGTTACTTCTTAAACACACTAAAAAGCTTATCCATAACTGTCTTTTCAAGTTTTGATACAGCCTCAAGTTCTCCGGCATCAAGCCATATGCCTTCACATTCTGAACATTTATCCACTTTTATTCCTTTATAATCAATCTCTATTAACTTCATCCCACATTTAGGACACTGCATAAAATGGAGTTTTTTTAATCGTTTTTTTTCTTTATCTATCTCATTTTCAACTGAAAGATTTGTTAGAAGCAGTGGGTTTTGAAGCGCTTCTTCAGCTAACTTTTTTACCTTTTCATCTTCAATTGTTTTTCTTCTTTCATACTCCATTCTTGCAAAATATTCTTCTTCTTTTTCACTCGGTTTTACTGGCATGATTATTCCCTCCTTTGTTACTTACTTTATCTTTTATGTTATTTACTTTATCTTTTACTTTTTCCAAAACTCTTCTTGCCCAGACAAACTCTGTAGCAAGGATTCCGAGGCCAAGAGGTATTACAATGAATGCAGGTCCGGGCAGTACAATCATTGTAAGTCCAATAAGGAGTACTGTAAAACCAATTACAGCTATAATAAGTTTTTTTGCCTGTTTAATAGTTTTAAGTATAAATACTGTCATAGCTATCTATCAAAAATATCGAATATCTTTTTAAATGTAGAGTCCTCCACAATTTACTTCCTCCTTATTCTTTTCAGGTTCTCCATTTAAGAGGTTTTTTTAAAAACATTTGTGACTGGGTTGTAGGCATATATGTTTCCTGTTTTAATCTCATAATACCATCCATGCAAATGAAGAGTTCCCTCTTTTAATAATTGATCTACAAAAGGATATGTCTGAATATTTTTTATCTGGAAAAGAACATTTTCTTCTTCTGTAATTCTAAGACGGGATTTTGTGGATGAAGCAGAGTAAAAGGTATTAACTGCATTAATTACAGGCTTAGCTATTTTCAACCAATCCTTCAGATGTGGCATATTGTTGAATTCCCTTTTATCTTTATAAAGTGCCTGCATTGCCCCACAGTTGGAATGTCCACACACGATAATATCAGTTACCTTTAAATCCAACACTGCAAACTCTATCGCTGCTGCAACACTGTTTTTGTCTTTTATAGCATCATATGGAGGGATGATATTCCCAACATTTCTTACAATAAAAAGTTCCCCTGGCTTACTCTGGGTAACAAGATTTGGGTCTATTCTTGAATCAGCGCATGTTATAAAAAGAACTTCCGGTGTCTGACCTTTAGAGAGCCTGTTGAAGAAGTTCTCTTCTTTCTTAAAGTATGATTCCTGAAATTTATGAATTCCCTGATAAAGTTTTTTCATTTATCATCCAACCTTATAGCTACAAATCCTGTTGTTTTGTTTTCTTTGACCTTAGTGAAACTTCTTCTGGTTATATATTTCTTCTTCAGCATGTGCTTTTTTCCAGGTCATCAGAATAAAAACAACAACAAGCAAATCAGCAATTCCGGTAAGCACAAACGGCATTGAGTGAGCAACAAGGTCAAAGAGAAATCCCCCTGCCTGCAAGAAAAACATTATACCTATGGCGGCAGAAGTGTGATATCCTCCAAGGACTGAACCTATAATATTTCTGGGAGCTATGTTAGAAGTGAGAGTAGATGAACCAACACCTACGCCATTGACTCCAAGTGCAAAAATAAATACACATACTTTCATCCAGATTGAAAAAGGGTTTGTTATAAAAACCATTAGGGTAAGTCCTGACCCTGCTAAAAATAGTCCCAAAGCGAGAATTTTAAGCTTCCCCCAGTTCTCAACAAGATAACCCCATATAGGATAACAGAGCAGCCCTATTACGCTTGCCATGGCAACAATAATTCCTGCTTCACCCATTGCCTGCATTGGAGTACGGCCAAACTCTTTTGCAACTTTGATAGCCCACACCATTGTGAACATTCCGAATATTACAACATCAGCACGTGATGCAAAAGCTGTTGCAAAAGTTATCTTCAAGCAGGGGCTTTCCTTCAACATTCTGAAAACCTCTTTCCAATTTACTTTTTCTTTTTTCTTCTTGTCTACAAGCTCAACGAGACCTGCCCTTGAGATAACTGAAGCTACTATTGCTATTAGCATTGAGAGTAAAAAAGTATTATAGAGTCCGATTATCTTAGGGAGCCGAGCAATAAATGAAAAGCAGAATAGAGAGCCTGCTGTAAACATAAAACCCATTATAGCCATTGCTTTTCCACGCCCGGCAATAAAAGTATAATCAGTAAATAAGGACTGTATCTGAGGCCAGACGAGAAGCATAGAAAAACCTATAAAAAACCGGAATACATAGACAAGTAAAAGTGGTTTATTAACTCCTATAAAGTCTGCAATTATGTGAGATGAACCAAAACATAGAAGAGATATTCCGGTAAGAATAAAGCCAGTAACGAGTAAACCTCTTCTGCCTATCTTGTCAGATAGTATTCCTATGCCACCGACTAAGAATATAATTGTAATCTCTACAAGCACAGAAAGTGAAGCATTGATTTTTCCTATATGCTGTCTGTCTATTCCTATAACTTCCTGTAGAAAAAGGGGTTGAAGTACTACGGGAAGTATATTCATTGTCATACAAAAAAATGATATAAAAGAGAGGGTAATAAAATTTAGACGGGCAACTCCTTCACGCAAATTTATTCCTAAAAATGTTGCTCCTTTTGTAGATTCCATTTTACCTCCTTAGTTTGACTAAAAATTCAGTGAAATTATTTATCAAGGTAAAAAAAAGACCTTTACCTGTCTTCAACAGGTAAAGGTCTCGTATGTTCCAGTAGAACCGTGGGAACCGGACCAGCCTTTCGGCTGATCGTGTTGACGACTCTCCACACCTGCTTTCAGCAGATTACTACTCCCCCTTACATATTGTTTTTATTGTAAACACCCCATCATTTATATTGTCAAGGGAATTTTAATTGTTAACAGCTATATTTTTAATATTTTACTAATTCATTGACTAAGATATTGTCATAGGATATTTTTTGTTATAACTTAATTAAATGGCAAAGACAGGGTTAGAAAACCTCACCCATCCAAATAGGAATAAAGAATTTTGTTTGTGTAGAATCAGATTCTCTCTGGTATTGAAAGATATAAAGAACAGTTTCTACAATTTTTGAACGATGGAGGATTTTATTTTTTAGATGAAACTGCCATCTCTTTCGTATGATTTATTAAAAGCGATAGGAGTTCCTCTTTTTAAATTATATTTTCGCCTTGAAAGCATCAATGCAAAAAATATTCCTGCAAAAGGCGGTGTTATCATTGTTGCAAACCACTCAAGCTTCATTGACGCTCTTTTTATTGCAGCAACAGTGCCAAGAAAAATAGGTTTCATGATGCTTCAATCATTCTATAAAAAACCGGTGCTAAACTGGTTCTGCAGAGATATTACCTGTATTCCTGTTCCTGATAATGAATCAGGACATCAGGCGCTGAGGCGGGCAATAGAATATCTGAAAGAAGGGAACACCCTCAGCATTTTCCCTGAAGGAGGGAGGTCTGATGACGGGAAACTGAAAGAGGCAAAAACAGGGACTGCATTCATCGCATTAAAAACTGGAATCCCTGTGATTCCTGCCGGCATTATTGGAAATTTTAAAGCATATTCCAAACACCACTTGGTTCCAAGACCCTATAAAATCACTGTCCGCTATGGAAAGCCAATGGTATTTGAGAAAAAAAATAAGATTACCAGAAACGAATTAAACAGCACAACTCAACTTATAATGGAAAAGATAAAAGGACTGATGTGAAATTAACATGCTGAATTCAAACACTCAGAACTTCCTTGTACATTTTTTTAACTTGTTAATTCTCCGTGGTCTTACCCCGGTGTTTCGTTTGTGTCATCATTCCCACGAAAGTGGGAATCCAGAAAAAAAGGGATTTATATTGCGAAGGAATAATAACATAAAAAATTTATTTTATTTATAATTTAATCTCTTTTACCTGTTCAATAAAAAACTTTTTTATTTCTGTTCTTGATACTGGTTTCTTTAAAAAAAAGATTTCCGCTTCTTCAACATCCTCCAGATAAATAAGCTGCTCAAGAAAAAGATGGGTGAAAAAAAAGCTTTTCCTTTTTCAGTGAGTACCTCGGGATGCATAATTAAAATATTTCACCGAGAAAATAATTGATGTTAAACGTCTGGTGCGAGGCTTTATTTCAGTTGCTGGTACCTTTTCCAATATCTCTTTGATTATTTCTTTGCCATAATAATTAACTATCCATCGCCAATGTCTCAGATCGCCATAGTTTATCGCATTGATGATAATGGTCTTTTTCTGTTTTTCAGGGTCGATCTTTGTGAAATCATAGGACCATAAAATCTGAGCAAAAAAATCAGGCAAAGATTTATTTTTTTTTAGAAGATGTTTTCATACCCATTAAAAATATAATACCATAAATTTAGAAAAATACCAATTATAAATTGCACTTTTAAATACTTCCAAAGCCATCCCGACAAATAATCCCCCCAGCCCCCCTTTAATAAAGGGGGGTAAAGGGGGATTTATAATAATCAAATTCTTCGTTTTGTAGATACTTTTCTATTATCTTTCCAACCTCCTCTGAATACCAGCCAAGGTTATAGTATTTTTTATAGACAGGGAGTCTTCCTGTCAATTTGTGTCCGAGTGAATAAAGCCTTTTTGAAATTTCCTCAACGTTTTCCCACGGGCTATCAGGGTTTACATGGTCTTTTCCTTCTGAAATTCCACCAATGTCAGAGACTCCAAGTTCAATCATCTTCAAATAATCAATATTGAGATTCTGGGGTATCTGGACAGGAATATCTGAGTTGTCTCTTACAAAATCAAACAGCTCTTTGTATTCTTCTTCCTTAACCTGTTCAGAGATTCTTATTTTCGAACCTGTGTTTGGAACAAAATTCTGTATGATTATTTCCTGTATGTGGTTATATCTGCTGTGGAGGTTAATGATTTCCTTCAGTGAATTAATCCTGTCCTTCTGATTTTCCCCAATGCCAATCAATATTCCTGTTGTGAATGGTATCTGAAGCCTTCCTGCATCCTCTATTACTCTCAACCTCTCCTTTATATTTTTTTGAGGGTGTACTGCTTTTCCAAAAACAGAATTTATGTTCTCAAGCATTAATCCCATTGAGGCATTGTATTTTTTTAATATGTTTAAATCTTCAAATGGGAGAACTCCTATGTTTGTGTGTGGAAGCAGATGTTTTTTTAAAATCAGCTTGGATATGTTGGCTGCATATTCTGCAAAGCTGTTATAGCCAAGGGTTTTTAACTGTCTTGAGACTTTCGGGATTTTCTGAGGGTTTTCCCCTGACATCACCAGAATTTCCCAGTGCCCTTTTTCTTTTGCAGTTTTCAGGATTTCTTCAGCCTCGGGAAAGAGAATAATCCCTTCATCTTTCTTGCGGAACCCGCAGTAAAGACACAGATTTGCGCAGGAATGGGTTAAAATGAGTGTGTAGCTTTTTGAGTAGGTTATAATCTGTTCCATAAAAAAGCTGTAAGCTATAAGCTATAGGCTATAAGTGGTTTTAAAAAAACTAAGCTTCAAAAACCCAAGAGATTTTTCTTGACTATGGATTGTTAGCCAAATAATTACTCCATATAAACCAAAGTTTCAATAACAAAACTTATAGCTTACAACTTATAGCTTATAACTGAAATGAAGGTAATTTTTTTAGGTACAAGCGGCGCAATTCCAACCCTTTCAAGGAATCTTCCTTCAGTAGCAATTCAGAGGGATGGCGAGATTTTGCTTTTTGACTGTGGTGAATATACCCAGATTCAGCTAATAAAAGCAAATCTGAGGATTGGAAGGATTGAGAACATATTTATATCTCATCTCCACGGAGACCATGTAACAGGACTGCCGGGAATTTTGATGCTTCTTAATCATGCAGCAAGGGAGAGACCTATTAACATCTATGGTCCTCCCGGAATAAAGCAGTATATTTTTACAACAAAAAAGATTTTAAACTTCTTTGCAGGCTATGAGATAAATGTTAAGGAAATCTCGGAGAAAACTATATTGGCAGAGGTTAAGGGAGAGGATTATTCAGTTAAATTTTTTCTTCTTGAACATACTACCTTTACCCTTGGCTTTGTTTTTGAAGAAAATGACAAACCTGGAATTCTTGATGTTGAAAAAACAAGAGCATTAGGAGTACCTGAGGGACCTCTTTTGAAAAGGCTTAAAAATGGAGAGGATATAAAACTGGAAGACGGAAAAATAGTTTATTCCAAAGATGTTGTCGGGGAATCTATAAAGGGAAGAAAAATAGTTTATGCAGTTGACACAAGACCTGCAAAAAGTGTTGCAGAAATCAGTGCAGGTGCAGACCTTTTAATACACGATGGCATGTTTGCAGAAGAACTGGCAGATGAAGCAAACCTCAGAGGGCATTCCACAGTAATGCAGGCATCAGAAATAGGGAAAAACGCTGAAGTCAAGAAATTGGCTTTAACCCATATAAGTCCCAGATATGCTGACCCAAGACTGCTAATTGAGGAGGCAAAATCTGTTTTTCAGAATAGCTACATAGCTTATGATTTGATGGAGATAGAAATACCGTATAAAAAAGGGTTCGAGGGTTCAAGGGTTCAGGGGTTGAAGTGAAATTAAAAGTTCAAAAATCAAAAATTAATAAAGTGTCATTGCGAGGAGCTTTAGCGACGAAGCAATCCCCCCCCTTACCCCCCCCTTTAGCAAAGGGGGGGTAAGGGGGGATTTGAGATTGTCACGCTCCCTTTGGTCGTTCGCAATGACTAAGTGGCTATTTTCGGATTAACATGAAACATTACAACATTCCAACTTTCTAACATTTTATGGCATACAAGGATTTAAGAGAGTTTATTGAGGTTCTTGAAGGCAAAGGTTTGCTTAAGCGGATAAAAGCGTCTGTTGACTGTGAGCTTGAGATAACAGAGATTACAGACAGGGTATCAAAGTCTTTGGGACCTGCACTGCTTTTTGAAAAAGTCAGGGGATACGATATGCCTGTTCTTATAAATGCCTTTGGAACAGAAGAGATGATGAATCTCTCTCTTAAGATAAATTCAGTAGATGCGCTTGCTGAAGAGGTTGCAGACATTCTTGAGACAAAAACCCCTCAGAGTCTGCTTGAAAAAATAAAACTCATTCCAAAATTAAGAGAGCTTAATTCTTGGTTCCCAAAAACAGTCAGGAGCGGTCCGTGCAAAGAAGTTATTATAAGGGAAAATCCTTCACTTAAGATTTTTCCGGTTTTGAAATCTTGGCCTCTGGATGCCGGAAAATTCATAACCCTTGCGACTGCATTTATGAAAGACCCTGAGACAGGAGTCCGCAACTGCGGGATATACCGCATGCAGATTTATGATGATAAAACCACAGGGATGCACTGGCACATCCACAAGGTTGGGGCGTCAATAATGAGAAAATACAAGGAAAGAGGGATAAGGATGCCTGTTGCCGCCTGCATCGGGACAGACCCTGCTGTTACCTTTTCTGCAATAACACCAATGCCTGATTTAATTGATGAGATGATTCTGGCAGGATTTATCCGCAAAAAAGCTGTTGAGATGGTTAAATGCGAGACCATAGACCTTGAAGTTCCTGCAAATTCTGAAATTGTCCTTGAGGGATATGTTGACCCTGATGAGTTAAGGCTTGAAGGACCATTTGGTGACCATACAGGTTTTTATTCTTTGCCTGAAAATTTCCCGGTCTTTCACCTCACATGTATCACCCATAGAAAGAATCCGATTTATCAAACCATAATTGTTGGAAGGCCTCCGATGGAGGACTGTCATATGGGCGCAGTGATCGAAAAACTTTTTCTTCCTTTGATTAAAAAACAATTTCCGGAAGTTGTTGACATGCACATGCCGTTTGAGGGAGTTTTTCACAATCTCCTGATTGTTTCCATAAGAAAACATTATCCGGGTCATGCCCGTAAGATGATGCACGCCCTTTGGGGGATGGGACAGGCAATGTATACAAAGGCAATAATTGTGGTTGATGAAGATGTTGATATCAGGGATTTGAGTAATCTTACATGGAAGGTCCTCAACAACATTGACCCTGAAAGGGACACAGAATTTGTTATGGGACCAACAGAAACTCTTGACCACGCTTCAAGGTCTTTTACCTATGGCTCAAAGATGGGGATTGACGGCACACGGAAATGGAAGGAGGAGGGTTTTAACAGGGAATGGCCTGAAGAAAGCAGAATGACTCCTGAAATAGCAGAACTGGTTAAAAAAAGATGGAAGGAATATGGGTTCTGAAAAAAGAAAGCTGAAGTTTGGATGTCATGATTTTCTGAATTCAAAGCCACTTATTATTCCTTTTTTCAGAGAAGATTTAGGGCGTTTTTTTGATATTGTCTTTGATACACCTGCAAAGATTTCTGAGAAGCTTATTGACGGGAAACTTGACATAGCCTTTATACCATCAATTGATTTTCTTAAAGATAGCAGCTTGAAGCTTGTTCCTGATATTTCAATTTCTTCTGATGGTGAAGTAAAGAGTGTAATACTTTTATTAAAAAAAGAAATTAAGAATGTTAAAACTATTGTCCTTGACAAAAAATCAAAAACATCAGTGGTGCTACTGAAAATTCTTTTTAAAAAATTTTATAAAAAAAATGTGAAATTTCTTGATGACACAAAGGCTAACCTGAAAATTGCTGATGCAAGGCTTATAATAGGAGATGAAGCCCTTATGCATACTTATCCATTTCCTAAGAAAATAGATGGAAAAGAATCTTTTCATTATGTTGTTGACCTTGGGAAAGAGTGGAAGAGATTTACAGAACTTCCATTTGTCTTTGCTGTTATAGCTGCAAGGGAATCAGTTGATTTGGATTTTGCAATGGAGAAACTGCTCAAATCTAAGTCTATCGGGACAAAAGATATGGCAGATATTGCAATGAAAGCATCAGATTCAACAGATTTCCCTTTTAAGTATTGCTATGACTATCTTTCAAAAAGAATAAAGTATGACCTTGGGAAAGAAGAACTCAAAGGACTTTCCAAATTTCAGGATTTAGCTTTTGAGATAGGGGAGTTGAAAAGGAAAAGGAAAATTTAAGGATGGAAATACTTTTTCTTGGAACTGGCACATCCCACGGCATTCCAAAGATTGCATGCAGGTGTGATGTATGCACCTCAAAGAATCCAAAAAACAAACGAAACCGTTCCTCTGCTTACCTTTGTTTGGAAGACGGGTTTTCCATACTCATAGACACATCAATAGATTTAAGAACACAGTCATTACAATACAATATAGAAAGAGTGGATGCTGTTTTTTATACACACTATCACGCGGACCATATCTTCGGTCTTGATGAACTAAGGCGCTTTAACGAGCTTTCAGGAAAAACAATACCTATTTATGGGAGCAAAGAAACTATTGATGGGATAAAATCAATATTTTCTTATGTCTTTGAAAATAATTATATCCCCGGAGGCGGAATTCCTTCTCTTGGAACAAATGTAATAAACAGCAGGTTTGATATTAACGGCGTTCACTTTGAAAGATTAGAAGGCAAACACGGTATTTTCGAGGTCTCAGGATTCAGGACAGGTAAGTTTGCCTATTTTACAGACGTAAATTATATCAGCAGGAGAACTCTTGATAAGATGAAAGGACTTGATGTGCTGGTGCTTGGGGCTCTGCGCGATACACCGCACCCAACACATTTTACAATTGATGAAGCTGTTGAAATTATAGAAAAGGTAAAGCCGGAAAAAAGCTATTTGACGCACATCTCACACGAAATTGACCACGAAGAGATATCTTCTGTTCTTCCTAAAAATGTGTTTCTTGCTTATGACGGATTGAAGCTAACGGTTTGATTGCAGATTTAATCCCCCCTTAACCCCCCTTTGTCAAGGGGGGGCTGGGGGGATTTTCATTATTCGAATGACATTGTGAAACAGCCCGTAAAGGGAGTTTCTGGATATACTTGACTAATAAATTAATATAGTAACTTATTGAATTAAATTATTATATTATTTATAAAACTAAAACATATATATTAACTTGACAAAATCAACAGGATATTATTATGAATATAAAAGGAAAGAAATTAGGGTTATAGAGCAGAGGTGATTATGGAAGCAGTTACAGAGACAGGAGAAATAGGACAAGAAAATGAGTACTCTTTTCTTGAAAAATTTTCTGCTGAGCAGATGCTTGAATGGGCATTTAAAAATTACGGTAAAAGGGCAGCAATAGGGACAAGTCTTCAAAAAACCGGAATGGTTATCATGGACCTTGGTTTAAAAATAAGCAAGGACTACAGAATCTTTTTTGTTGATACCTTAAACCACTATAAAGAAACCTATGAGCTTCTTGATGAGGTTGAGAAATTTTATGGCATAAAAATTGAAAAATTTTCTCCTTCTGCGGAAGATATTGAAAAACTAAACAAAGGAATGGGGCAATTCCCCTACTACTCACGCTTTGGACGTGGTGAGTGCTGCAAAGTAAGAAAGATGATTCCAAATGAAAAGGCGCTTGAGACGCTTGATGTGTGGATAAGCGGATTGAGGGCTGACCAGTCTGCATTCAGGCAGATAAACGCTGGCAAGGTAGAGATTGTTTATAAGGATGAAAGAAAGATTATAAAACTTAATCCGCTATTTGACTGGTCAGAGGAACAGGTTGCAAGATATAGCAAAGAGAAGAAATTGCCCTACAATAAACTCTACGATTATAAATCTCCTTATGGTGAGGTATTCAAGGAGATAGGTTGTGTTCCGTGCCATATTCCTGTGTTTTCTTCAAGAAGCAAAAGGGCAGGGAAATTTCCATGGGAGACAGGGGAGAAGGAGTGCGGTATACACATTGACCACTCTGACGGAAGCGGAATATAAGAAAAGTTCAAATGTCAAAGTTCAAAGTTCAAAATTTTTTCCCTCACCCTTGCCCTCTCCCGCAAGGGGAGAGGGATTTAGTCTGAGTATACCCTCCATTGAGTTGGATTTCTCTTGGCAATTATCCCCTCCCTTGATGGGAGGGGAATAAGGGGAGGGTGAAATTATTACTACTTCTTCTTCACTACAAACATTTTTCCCTCGCCTGTTCTGAAGCCGTCTGCGGTTTCAACAAAAATTTTTACTTTGCCGGGTTTGGCTCCTGAGGGAACGGTTACGGTTATGCTGGTATTTTTCCATGAAACAACATCACATTCAGTTTCAACATCATTCTTTATTATTAATACTTTGCCCTGTTCATTCCCCAAATCACTTCCCCTTATAATTACTTTTTTCCCGACTGAACCACTTCCCGGATTAAGAGCTTTTACCTGAGGATATTTAGAAGGAAGCCCGATTATCTGAAGCCCTGCGCCACCAGCAGTAACATAAGCTGTGGCTCCAGAAACATAAATTCCTGCAGTCGAACCAGGCGTGTCGTATGTTGCAAGAAGCCTTGGTCTTGAGGGATTGCTGACATCAACAACTGCAAACCCCACTCCATTAACAACATAAGCTGTGGTACCTGAAACATAAGCATTAATGGAATTGCCAGGAATTTTTATTGAGCCAAGCTGCTTTGGCTTTTGAGGTTTTTTGAGAGCTATACTCAAAAAGAGTGTAAAAAGTAAATAGAGGTGGTGTATCCTTT
>MGDH01000036.1:0-25215 GCA_001790855.1 Candidatus Schekmanbacteria bacterium RIFCSPLOWO2_02_FULL_38_14
ATTATCAAACAATATGGCTGTATCGTAAATACTGTCCCCAATGTCAGTAGCATAGAACTTAATTTTAAGATGTTTTCCAGCATATGCTGAGACATCTAATACCTCGTTTATCATCCATCCGGTGTTGTAGACACCACCCCGGTCAAAGCTCACATCAGACTGAGAAACAGAACCGCACAGAGAATCAACATTCCTGCTAAAGAGTACATCCTCAGCTCCCCAAGTGGCTGTTGCGTCATCATATACAGAAATTTTAACGACAAATGCATCTTGATACTGACTATTACAATACTCGATGAATTCCTCAGAGAAGAAGTTCCAGTCAAAGCTAATGGTGCTTAACTTGGATGAGGAGCAGAATTCCTGTTCGATGGAGCCGCTTGATGTTGTGTATCCCAAGCCGGTTGAGATAATACCCATAAATGAACCTTCAGTCGGTGAGGTACCTCCGAGTTGGGTAATTATTCTACCATCTCCTGCGCTTACCCATGGAGTAAGCACACCGTCCTCAAACCCGGCATTTTCCAGTTCTCCAGAAGAAAGTACTAAGTTGCTGTTTCCTGTATAATACAGATAGGCAGGGTCTGCATCTGCGTCACTTGCGCCATACGTGCTTATTGCATTAGCAACGCTTTGCGATACGGTTTTATCATCAAACATATCATTAATGATTTTGGTTGTAGTGTTTCTGGCATAAGCGCTGTTAACATAATCAGAAAAACCTATTACAGCACCTGCTCCTTTAGAGAGAAATACATTCGCCATTGAATTGTTATACATGGACCTGCAAGCGCCAAGAACTACAAGGCTGTTTGGAAGTGAACCGAGATAATCAGAGAAGAATTTTGGCAGCAAGGAAACAGTTCCGCTCGGAGAAATTGCGATTCTCTTGGCTTTTATATCAGCTTCATAGCCGGTAATGTCGAATGTACCATCCTCTTTCTTGGGAACTTTAACACCGGTTAATATTACCACCTGAGAAAGCGCTCCTTTCAAGAAATCATTTGGTCCCCATGCCTCTTTCCATATACCAAGCAATCCTTCGAAATAGTTATCACCATGTGTAGAAACATGAATGTAACCATAATCTGAGAGGTTCTTGAATGTGTCAACTGAAACATTTATAGAGCCATTATTAACAACTTCTTTAGTTGCATATAAAGCACAGGATTTTTTATCTTTGATAGCTTGCCATGGCCCATAATAATCGTCTGTATTGCCGAAGTTCGCGGTTGTGTTTGGATTATTTATATATGGGCTGATTAGGATTCCTTTAGTGCTTTTTATCTGATCCTTTTTTTCAGCTGCAGCTATGGAGAATTTTGCACTTTTCCCAATTCCAGTCAGTTTACTCCAGTAGGAAGGTGCATATTTAGAACGGTCTTGTAGGTACTCGGGTGGATAATATTTTACATCAGAGTTAGTGCCTTTAGTTGGTGTAGCAGATGAAACCTGAGAGCTTTTTTCACCGCTGCGGCTGCTACCAGACCTCTGTCCTGCTTTTGTCGGATGGTAAAGACCAAGAATACCATCATTTGTAACCCACCATACCCCACCTGTCCCGGTTGTATTTACAGCACCAATAGATAGGTCATCTTTGAGTGTATTCTTTACTTCCTCTGCAGCTTGTTTAAAATTCTTTTTATTAGCAATTGCATCGTTGAATATTTCCTCTGCTGAATCTGCAATACTTACCGCATTATCAACCTGTTCACTGGTGAAATGAGAGGTTACCCAGATTGAGATAGTTTCAGAGGAATATGTGGTTTCACCTTTTGTTACTCCGACGCGGTAATAAAGGAATCCCTCCTCTGTAGGACTTAAGGATTGTGAAATTGTAAAGTTTCCATCTCCCTGAATTTCATCCGGGGAAACACCGTCATCTTTCATTTCTCCCAATTCAACCGGATTTTCTCCATTTGCATCAGTTTGATATAATTTCACAACTGCATCAGTTGTATTTCCCAGACCAATAACGAATATAACGTTAGTGCTGTCATTAACATAGAGAGCACTTATAGATTCTTTAAGTGTCTCATACTTCCCGGTTTCAGAGTTATAAACTTGAGATGTTTTGAAGAATGAAAGTGGCGTCGTAAAGTCAAGCGAAGGGTAGTAGGTCACAATAGTTGAGATTTCATTTTCAGAATTATCATCTGCAATTGCAAGAAAGCGGAGTTTGTTGTCTCCTTCTTGGAGTATTATGCTGGCACTCCACTCTGTGGTTCCTGTAGCTTTTCCGCTTTTACCATTTGTATCGTTAAAATATTTTACAACGGAAATACCGGCATCAGATTGCGCAACACCAACAAAGGTTGCAGGGGTTGTATTTGTAACTTTAATTGATTCTCCAAGCCCTGTAATGGTTATGGAAACAGAATCTGCAAAGGTTTTCTTTTTCTTAATAAACTGGGCTTCAATAATTCCGTTTGAAGAAACATTCTTTAGTTTATAAACAAGTTGTTTCCCAGGGTTTCCTATCTTAACTGTCTGGCCATTCAGATTGATTATGGGGTAATAAGTATTGTTTTTTGGTATTGCTGTAAATGATTTTCCTCCCCCAGCTTTTATTACAATCTTTCCCTTGGGCCTGATTTTGCCGTTTGGTCCGGCTGTTGCAGTAATTGTGTATTTAGTAGGTAATGGTATTGTTGTGGTTGTTGTGTCTGTGGAAGTTGTTGTCGTAGTGATTGTTGTGGTTGTACTTGTGTCTGTAGTCGTGGTGGTATCTACAGCAACAGAAAGTGAAATCATAAAAATGGTGAAAATAATTATCAAACTGCAAACTTTTTTAATCATAACTATTTACTCCTTCAATATAAATTTAAATCCTTAATTAGACTTTCAATAAATCATTTTGAGATAATTATCCATTCAAATGACAGAATTGTCAAGGTATTTCATTTGTTTTTCAGTTCTTTAATTTTTTCCTTAGCTTCTTTGTTCTCCGGCTCAATTGAAAGTATATCTGCATATACTCTTAAAGCCCCCTGATAATTTTTCAGGTTTTCAAGTATAATTCCCTTGGAAATTTTAAGAGATATATAATCCTTTGCCTCATATCCGGGCGTGCCTAATCCGTTCTCCAGCGCCCTCTCGGCTTCCTCGAATAGACCTATTTTAACAAAACAATTCCCAATAAGGTTGCAGTAATCAAGAAACTTCTTTTCAACCCCTGCTTTTATCAAAGGGTCTTTTGACGCTTTTTGAAATTCTTTGATTGCGTCATCAAACAGCTCCATCTCCATATAGGCAAGCCCTAAATTATAATGAGTGCTGTAATCCTCTGAATCAATCTGCTTTTCAATATTTTCCTTAAAATGGGTAAAAATATTTTCTAAAAACTTATCCTCTTCAACAAGATTTTTCTTTTCTTTTTTCCCATCCTGATTAAAAGGATCCATCTCTCCTTTCAAAATCTCTCCGAGGTCAAAGAATTCTTTTGTCCCTTCCTCATTGCCTCTAACTTTAAGCTTAGGTTTTATATCTGTTGTTTCACCCTTATAATCAGCCATATTTGATTTTTCTGTCTTCTCTACCTCTCTCTTTTCCTCTTTCCCTTCAAGAAACTTTATAGCCTCTTCAACCAAGCCCTGTTTTAGCAGTTTTTCAATTTCTTCTAACCCATCATCATCTTTAACTTTTAAAGAGTATTCTTTTTCCGTCTTTTCATGAGCAAGAAACTTCTTTAAAAGCTCATTTATACGTTCTTTTGAGCGCGGGAAGTCAGGGTCTATGGAAACTATTTCTTTCAAAGCCTTAATTGCCTTTTCATAAATCTTGTTGTCTTCGTAATTTTTTACCAGACTCTCGTATTCCTCAACTGCCCTCCTCTTTTCTCCTGCCATTTTTAACACTGAAGCAAATTTTTCTCTCATCTTATAATCAAATATAGCCTCTCCGCTTAACCCCTCCAGCAAGCTGATTGCTTCACTGAATTCCTTTCTAAAAATAAAGTCATTAACAACTTTTATGAATTCTGTCTTAGCTTCTTCAATAGCGCCATTTCTTAAATATAACCTCGCAAGCCTTTCCCGCGTTTCTGTAAGAGATGGCTCAAGATTTAATATTTTGATGAAAACATCTATCGCCTTCTCATTAAGTTCAATCCTGCAATAGCATCTTGCAAGAAAAGCCAGGCTGTCAATGTCATCAGGATTCAAGCTCAACGTTTTTTTAAAAAGCTGTATGGCTTTGTCCATATCTCCTTCATCAAAGAAACATTTCCCAAGTCCCTTATAGCATGTAAAACTCCCAGGATTGAACTGAACCGCTTTATCAAAAAGAATTACTGCTTCCCTTCTCTCGCCCTTTTTGAACAATTCATTCCCAAGCTTTACAAATTCGCTTGATGCTTCAATCTGCATTCCGCCATCAATGCACATCTGCAAAAATTTTCTCCTAAGGTCAACATTGCCGGGTTCAAGGTTCAAGAGTTTTTTAAACACCTCAACCTTTTTTCTTTTTTCTTTTTTCCCCTCATAATAATCAAGCAACCACTGGTAGTTGGTTTTTGCTTCAAAATAAAGTTTTAACTCTGTATAGAGTTCAGCCATCTTTTCATAAGGCTCAGGCATATCAGGAGAAAGGCGTGATATTTTTTTATAAAGGGCAACCGACTTGAGGAAAAATCCCTTCTCTTTTTGATTTTCAGCGACAAGAGAATATTCCCTTATAGCCTCTGGAATCCTGTTCTTTTTGACATAAAGGTCACCGAGGGTATTGTGTAGATTGAAATCACTCTGGTCTAATTTCAGCGCGCTTTCATACTCAGAAACAGCTTTATCAACATCCCCTCTTTGGAGGGCTTTCTGGGCAAGCTCTACTAATACATATTTTTCTTTAATCATTTTACTACTTTACCTCATTCCATTCCTTTGTTAAATACTTTTCTTCAGCAAGTCTTTTAGCTTCTGATAATTCTTCAGGCGCAAGAGGCTCAGGAATGAATTTTATCCCGGATAAGTTCTTAAATCCTTCAATAATTGCTTTTTTGATATCGGTTATGTCAGGAGTCATCTCTCCATTCTCCGCAAGGCTTGTAATATTTTTTTTTATCTCTGAAATTTTCTCCTCTGTTTTACCAGAGTCATCATCATAAACCTTAGCCATCCGCTCATAATCTATCCTGAGCATAACAGAGCCGTGCTGAAGCAGAGCGCCTGATATTCTTCTCTGTGCGCTGCCTGCCAGTTTTTTCCCTCCAATTGCAATTTCATAATTACTTCTGTTAAAAAAACAATTGTACGCCTTCTCATCTCTCTCTCTTGGTGGTGTTTCAGAAATAAAAGGCTGTACTTTAAAGCCAAGATTTTTCAATCCCTCCATTAATCCATTGCTTATTATCTTAAAAAGTCTCTCAGTCTTTGGAGGCTCAAGATAGCTTTCAGGAACTGCAACGCTGTAAGTCAGGTCACAGTCGTGAAACACAGCCTGACCGCCTGTTATCCTCCGGACAACATCAATTCCCATATCCCTGCAGTTTTTCAGGCTAAATCCATCCCCGAATTTCTGTGCATACCCGAGAGAAAGCCCGGAAGGGTTCCACTGATAAAAACGCAGTACAGGTTTTGCTCCGTCCTTCTTACAGGATAATATCAATACTTCATCAACAGCCATATTGAAGTAGGCATCTGAAAAGCCGGTATCTATTAAACGCCAGATGTTTTCTTGCATGATATTTTACTGTAATTTCTTTCAGTTAATATTAATAAATCTCAAATCCCTTTCATTTGGAAATTCTCAACATCTTGCAGGTTGTTCGACAATTTAATATCTGTCATTGCGAGCGACCCAAGGGAGCGTGGCAATCCGGCGAAGCCGTTGCGAACATAGTGAAGCAATCCCATCGGGATTACCACGAGCCGATAAATCGGCTCTCGTAATGACCCTTCGGGTCAGATTGCGGAGCCTGTTCCGAGTCAATGAGATTGCTTCGCTATCGCTCGCAATGACAGACGAAGGAATCTCGCTCCTCGCAATAACATTCTCAGACAGCCTGCAGGCTGTGGGAAGCTTCAATTTGTTTGGGATTTAGAATTTTATAGCTATATCTTTTTGTACCTTATATCAAGTTTCTTTACAGCCATAACCTCATCAAGCCTTGAGATATTAAGGCTTTCCGGCGCTCTCTTGACAATGTCAGGGTTCTCTTCAACCTCTCCTGCAATGCTTATTAAAGCGCTTGCAAACCTGTCAAGGGTATCAATATCCTCAGTCTCAGTAACCTCTATCATCAGCGCCTCATCAACAATTAAAGGAAAATAAATTGTCGGAGGATGAAAGCCGTAATCCATTATTCTTTTTGCTATATCAAGAGCCTTTACCCCTTTCTTTTTCTGTCTTCTTGCTGAAAGCACAAATTCGTGCATACAGGGCCTGTCAAATGGAAGGTCATAATACTCCTTCAGTTTTTTCATCAGATAATTGGCATTTAAAATTGATGTTCTCCCTACTTCTTTTAAACCTGACGGTCCCATTGTTTTTATATAAGCATAGGCTCTTACAAGCACTCCAAAGTTCCCGTAAAAGCCGTGAATCCTCCCTATGGATTTCTTTCCCTCCCAGTTAAAATAATAACTGTCATTCTTTTTTTCAACTGTTGGAAGCGGGAGAAAATATTTTAAATGCTCCTTTACTCCAAGAGGACCTGCCCCGGGTCCTCCGCATCCGTGCGGTGTTGAAAATGACTTGTGCAGATTAAAATGTACAAGGTCAAACCCCATGTCTCCGGGCCTTGCCAGCCCGAGAAAAGCATTAAGGTTTGCACCGTCAAGATAAAGCAATCCTCCCTTGCTGTGAATAATTTCTGATATTTTAAGTATCTGGCTCTCAAAAATTCCAAGGGTGTTAGGATTTGTCAGTATCAGGGCAGCAGTTTTGTCGCTTACAATTTTTGAAAGGTCATCCAGGTCAACCTCGCCTTTTGAGTTTGACTTCACGGTTCTTACCTTCATTCCGGCAAGAGCAGCGCTTGCAGGGTTTGTTCCGTGTGCTGAATCAGGAATTATCACCTCATCCTTTTTTTCATTCCTGTCAAGAAAATAAGCCCTGATAATTAGTGTCCCGCAAAGCTCGCCATGGGCACCTGCTGCCGGCTGAAGCGTTACCCTTGAAACCCCTCCGATTTCACAGAGCATCCCCTCAAGCTCATACATCAGTTTCAGCGCACCCTGACAGAATTTTTCAGGAGTATTTGGATGGAGATTGGAAAACCCTGAAGAAGAAGCGGCTTCCTCATTAATCTTTGGATTGTATTTCATTGTGCAGGAACCAAGGGGATAAAAACCCTCATCAATCGAGTAATTTTTTTTGGAAAGGTTGACAAAATGCCTTACAATTTCAGGCTCGCTGACCTCGGGAAGATTGGTATCCTCTCTTCTCACAAGCCTGTCAGGAACAACTCTTTCAGGCTGAACAACCGGAACATCAAGCTCAGGAAGGCTGTATCCCTCCCTCCCTTCAGAACTCACCTCAAAAATCAGCTTATCATACATTTTTTAATCCTTCCGCAAGGTTATCAATCTCCTCTTTTGTTCTCTTTTCAGTCACAGCTACCAAAAAACTGTTTTTCAAATCCTCCGAACAAGAACTCAAATCCGGTCCGGCAAGCAACTTTTTCCCAGCTATTTCATCAAGAACAGATGAGGAATCTTTTTTTGACTTGATTGTAAACTCCTTAAAAAATGGTTTCCTGTAAAGAAGCTCAAAACCGTCAAGCCTGCAAATTCTTTCCATTGCATAATGCGCTTTTGAAAGGCACTGGGATGCAACATCCCTGAGCCCTTTCTTTCCCATTGTTATCAGATATATTGCTGATGAAAGAGCAGTCAGCGCCTGGTTTGTGCAGATATTAGAGGTAGCCTTTTCCCTTCTGATATGCTGCTCCCTTGTCTGGAGGGTCAGAGTAAAACCCCTTTTCCCGTTTTTATCAACAGTTGCGCCAACTATTCTTCCCGGAAGCTGTCTTATATAATCCTTTTTACAGGAAAAAAATCCAAGATATGGACCTCCGAAGCTCATCCTGTTCCCGATACTCTGCCCTTCACCGACTATTATGTCTGCGCCAAATTCAGCAGGAGATTTCAATATCCCCATTGCAATCGGGTCAATGCAGAAAACCAGCAAAGCACCACTGTTTTTTACTGTCTCTGAAATTTTCTCAATATCTTCAATGATGCCAAAAAAATTTGGATACTGGAAAACTGCACAGCATATTTTTTCAGACAGCCTCTTTTTTAACCTGTCAGTATCAGTACATCCATCTGCTGATGGAACTGTTTCAACTGACACTCCGACTCCGCTGCAGTAAGTTGAAATAACCTGCCTGTAAGCAGAATTCACAGTTGATGAAACAAGGACTTTATCATTTCCGGTTATGCGGCTAGCCATGAGCACTGCCTCGGCAAGCGCAGAAGCTCCGTCATACATTGAGGCATTGGCTATGTTCATTCCCGTAAGCTGGCATATGAGCGACTGGTATTCGTAGATTGTCTGGAGTGTTCCCTGGCTTATCTCTGCCTGATACGGTGTATATGCTGTTAAAAACTCTGACCTTGAAATAATGCTCTGGATTATTGCAGGAACAAAATGGTCATAAGAACCGCCTCCAAGAAAAACAGAGTAATCATTACTGCCTGCATTTTTTTTAGCCAACTTGTCTATATCCCGCAAAAGCTCAATTTCACTCAATGGACCGGGAACTTTCAGTTCTCCCTTTAACCGGATTTCAGGGGGAATGCAGTCAATCAGCTCTTCAAAGCAGGATATCCCTAAAAATCTTAGTATGTTCTGCTTTTCCTTTTCAGTGGTAGGGATATACCTCACTTGCTTTTCTCCTCTTCCTCAACATAAGCCTGATACTTGGAAGCATCAAACAAGCCGCCGAGCTCTCCCTTGTCCTTCATCTCAACTACAATCATCCATCCCTTTCCGTAAGGGTCCTTGTTGACGTGTTCAGGTGCATCATTCAGCTCGCCATTGACTTTAACAACTTTTCCGCTTATTGGCGAATACAGGTCGGAAACAGCCTTCACTGATTCAACCACACCAAATGTAGAATTCTGCTCCACTTCTGAATTTACTTGAGGTAAATCAACAAAAACTATATCTCCGAGCTCTTTCTGAGCGTAATCAGTAATTCCGACAGTGGCATTATTACCATCAACCCTTACCCATTCGTGCTCTTTTGTATACTTTAAGTCATTTGGAAAACTCATAATATTATCCCTCCTTCTTCATGATTAGCTATAAGCTTCTTTTGTAGAACGGTGTCTCTATAACCCTTGCTTTATAAAACTTCTCTCTTATCTTCACCTCAAACTTCGAACCGGTTTCTGAATATTCGCTCAAAACAAGCCCGATTCCTATCCCCCTGTTAAGATGCCACGAAAGCATTCCGCTTGTAACCTTTCCTATCAGTTTTCCATTCCTGTAAATATCAAAACCGTGTCTTGGGATTGAATGCTCAGTCATTTCAAAACCAACAAGCCTTCTTTTAATTCCATTTTCTTTCTCTTTTAAAAGACTATCCCTTCCAATGAAATCTCCCTTGTTAAAATCCACATATCTCTCAAGACAGGCTTCAAGGGGAGAAACATTCTCATCTATCTCATTTCCGTAAAGCGTATATTTCATCTCAGTCCTCAGCGTATCCCTTGCGCCAAGCCCTGCAGGTTTTAAGCCATACTCTTTTCCTTTTTCTGAAATCCTTTCCCATATATCAGCAGAGTGCTCTCTCCTGATATATAACTCAAACCCATCTTCTCCTGTATAACCTGTCCTTGAAATCAGAATCTCAGCGCTATCCATCAATCCCGCTCTGAACCAGAACGGTTTTATTTCTTCAAGATTTACATTTACAAGATTCTGAAGTATTTTTTGAGCTTTTGGTCCCTGCAATGCTATTATTGAAACCTCCCCGTTCAAATTTACAAGCCCTGCATTCCCCCTGATATTCTTTCTTATCCATTCATAATCCTTGCTTGTATTTGAAGCATTAACACAGAAAAAATAGTGCGATGAGTTTATACGGTACACTGTCACATCATCTATAATACCGCCATTCTCATTGCACATCAGCGAGTAGATGACCTTTCCATCCTTCATATTTGAAGCATTGTTTGTTGTGAGATATTGAACATTTGCCAGAGCGTCAGCACCCTTAAAATCAATTCTTCCCATATGGCTTACATCAAAAAGCCCGGCACTGTTTCTCACGCAGAAATGCTCGGATTTTATCCCTTCATACTGAATTGGCATCTCCCATCCTGAAAAATCCACCATCTTTGCGCCAAGCCTCAGATGGATGTTATAGATGGGAGTTCTTTTAAGTTGGTTGATTGGCTGCATCAGCAAATTTATTTTGTTTGGGATGGAATTCCCTGCTGTCTGGAAGGCGTTTCCTGTCCTGATGCTTTACCCTTGTCAGCAACTCTCTCCCCTTTCACATTGGGAAGCAATGATGCAGCTTTTCTGGCAGATGACCACCAGGCAAGAGTTAATGATGTAATCATGAATATAACTGCAGCTGCTGTTGTTATCCTGGCAAGAAAACTTGTCGGACCTGCAGAACCAAAAAGTGTCTGGCTTGCGCCCCCAAAGGCTGCTCCCATATCAGCGCCCTTTCCGGTCTGAAGAAGAACTATAAGAATTAAAACAAAGCACATCAGCACGTGAACAATAATTAAAAACGAAAACATAACCAATTCTCCTTTTTTGTATTACTCTTTAGCTAATTGTTTTAGGCAAAAATAATTATAATTTCAAATGTCAAAATTCAAATATCAAATAATTGCCAAAACTTAATACTTAACAAGCTTTAAAAAATCAATTCCCTTGAGGCTTGCTCCGCCAACAAGGGCACCGTCAATCTCGCCCTGCTCCATCAATCCCTTAATATTATCAGGCTTTACACTTCCTCCATAGAGAATAGACAGATTATCAGAAATTTCCCTGTTAAAAAATTCCTTTATTAAATTCCTGATAAAAAGATGAACCTCATTTGCCTGCTTAGGAGTTGCAGTCTTGCCTGTTCCAATAGCCCACACCGGCTCATATGCTATTACAATATTCTTAATCTCTGAAGCGCTTAATCCGGCAAATTCTTTTTCAACCTGTCTCCTTATCACCTCAAAAGTTTTTCCTTTCTCTCTCTCCTCAAGGGTTTCTCCTGCACACACTATAGGATTGAGATTGTATTTCATAGCGGTTTTTATCTTCTGATTAACAGACTCGTCAATCTCTCCAAAAAACTGCCTTCTCTCTGAATGACCTATTATTACATATTCACATCCCGCGTCTTTGAGCATTGACGCTGAGATCTCTCCAGTGTAAGCGCCATTTTCTTTCCAGAATAAATTCTGAGCAGAAAGTTTAACCTTTGAGCCTTCAATCTCCTTTGAAACAGGATATAGGGATGTAAAAGGAGGCGCTATTACAATCTCTCTTCCCTTCACATCATCAACAGAAGCCGCTATTTCCCTTGCAAGAGAGACAGACTCCTTTACAGAGTTATTCATCTTCCAGTTGCCTGCTATGATTGTTCTGCGCATATTTTTTTCAATTTACCAGCAATTCTCTTTTTGTCATTGCGAGCATCAGCGAAGCAATCTCACAATGTAGAAACAGACCTTTAGGTCTGTTGTTTCAATAACAGGTTTAAAGACCTGTTTCTACAGGTTTTCAATCTGACCGCTGACAGCTTCTTTATTTATTTGTCAAACACTCAATCCCCGGCAGTTTTTTCCCCTCAAGAAATTCAAGAGAAGCCCCGCCGCCGGTTGAAAGGTGCGAAAACTTCTTTTCAAGCCCTAAACTTTTTATTGCTGCAACAGAATCTCCTCCTCCAACAATGCTCAGGGCGCCTGACTCAGCAATTGCTCTGGCAATTGCAAAAGTTCCTTCAGAGAATTTCTTTATCTCAAAAACTCCGAGCGGCCCATTCCATAAAACTGTTTTTACACCCTTAAGCGCCTCTCTGAAAGCAGCGATTGTCTTTGGACCTATATCAACTCCAATATAATCATCAGGAATATCTTTTCCTGAGGTTGTTTCTGACTGAGCATCTTCCTTGATTTCTCTTGCAACCACATTATCAATTGGAAGAAGGAGTTTAATATTTTTTTGTTCTGCCTTCTCTCTTATCCCATTTGCAAGACTAATCTTATCCTCCTCAAGCAGAGACTTTCCGATTTTGTATCCCTCAGTCTTTAAAAATGTATATGCCATTCCGCCGCCAATAATGAATGTATCAACTTTCCCCATCAGGTTTTCTATCACGCCAATCTTGTCAGAGACCTTTGCGCCCCCAAGAATTGCGACAAAAGGCTTTTCAGGTTTTAACAATATTTTTCCGAGACACTCTATCTCTTTTTCAAGCAGGAATCCTGAAACCGCCCTTGGAACAAATTTTGTAATCCCTGCAACTGATGCATGGGCGCGGTGTGCAGCGCCAAAGGCATCATTTACGTAGAGTTCTGCAAGGGAGGCAAGCTGTTTTGAAAATCCTTCATCATTTGTCTCTTCCTCTTTGTGAAATCTGAGGTTTTCAAGCAAAAGCACTTCACCGTCTTTTAATCCCTGAACAAGTGAGAAAACTTCAGGACCTATACAGTTTCCTGCCATCTTAACCTCTTTACCTAAAAGCTTGCCAAGGTGTTTTGCTACAGGCTTGAGGCTGTATTTTTCATCAACCTTCCCCTTGGGTCTTCCAAGATGAGAAGCAAGAATTATCCTTGCACCCTTTTCAATGGCATAGTTTATTGTTGGAAGTGCTTCCCTGATTCTTGTATCATCAGTTATGACACCTTCCTTTATAGGGACATTAAAATCGACCCTGATAAAAACCCTTTCACCTTTAAGGTCGAAATCTCTGATTGTAAGCTTGTTCATAGTTATCTCAGCCTATTCAATCTGGTAGCCCGTAATTTAAATGCACCCTATAGGTTAATTCCAAAATTTTAAAAGCAGGCGTATTATGCAGATAGACACCCTTCTTGTCAAGCCTGAGTTTTCCAAGCAATTATTCTGTCTTTGGTCCCTTTACATACCCTGTTAAATTTACAATTTTTAAAAGAGAGATTCTGTCATCAGCAGTTTTTGTGCCTGCAAAATGGGCAATACCGCCTACTTCAATATTCTCAGGCTTCCCCATTATAATTTTTGCATTCTTCCATCCTACAGCCTTCAGAAAAAAACCTGAACGTTGATTATAGTCTTTTCCGCCTGTAAGGACTTCAAGAGTCAATGTGTCGCCATTTACCTCTTTAATCTCACAAACAACCTTAACCTCTTCTCCAATAGTAATTCCCTTGAGTTCTTCAGGAGTTGTTCTTGAAGCCTTCATGCAGGATGTAAAAAAACCTGCAGCAACAAAACATATAACTATAAGGATGATACTTATTTTTTCAAGATTCATCTATTTCCTCCTATAAAAATATGAATTTTTCTATCTTTACCATTTGGAACAAAGTTCTTCAATAAGTTTTTGTTCAATTATTATTTTCTATGTTTAAGTTATTTGCTTTTAATTTTATGACATATATCATACCAAATAATCTGATAATTTTATAACATAATTCTATTTAGACTAATGAAGTTGCAAAGGCGTATGAAAAAATAACGTTTAAAACTTTTTTAAGGAGAAACGACTATGGCAGACAAAGAAGAAATCAAAACCTGTTTTAGCTGCGGAAGGGATGAAAACAATGGTTACCTTTTTCCTGTAAGAACAAAAGGCGAGGACAAGTGGGTTTGCTCAAAATGCATCCCAATGCTGATTCATGGCTAAAAAAGTGAACAGTGAATAGTGTTTAGTGAATAGTTATGGAAAATAAGATAAAAAACTTTAAAGACTTAAAAATCTGGCAGAATGGGATAGAATTAGTGAAAAAGGTTTATCAAATGACAAATTCTTTCCCTGCTAAAGAAACATACGGCATTGTCAGTCAGATGAGAAGATCATGTGTATCAATTCCTTCAAATATAGCTGAAGGTTTTATGAGAAGACACAATAAAGAATTTAAGCAATTCTTGTATATTGCTCTAGGCTCTTTAGCAGAATTAGAAACACAAATTGTTCTATCAGAAGAATTAGGCTTTTTGAAAAATGAACAAGGCAAAAATATAAAAGCTAACATTTATGAACTGAACAAAATGATAACAGGATTAATTAAATGTCTTTAACCATTCACTATTCACTAAATACTATTCACTCATAAAAGGAGAAATTAAAAATGAAAAAAGTAGCTTATTTAGTAACAAGAAACGGGACAAGGGAATTAATCGAAGGATGTCTTCTCACCTCAATCAGCGCAGGAGTTCACGGCGCAAAGGTTCTCGTGATGCACTTTGCAGAGGATGGTGTCTATCATCTTGTTAAGGAAACAACCACTGCAAAGAAGATTAAGACTGCAATGGATAAGTACAAGGTAAAAATAATTGCCTGCGAGTGCTCTGTGAAAAACAGGGGGATTCAGGATAAGTTGATTGATGGAGTGCAGATTGGCCACTTCAATACTTTCTATAAAGCTGCGGAAAAAGCTGACCACGTAGTGGCAATTTAACTTAGTCAACTATTGTTAATGAGGTTGTGTCATAATGTTATCATTGCGAGAAGCAAAGCAACGAAGCCTGCCGCAGGCAGGTAATGACTAAAAAGAATTATAACTCAGTCTTTAGTGACTTGTCTTTCAGGTTGAAAGCCCTGAACTTTGAGCAGTAATCTTCCTCTCAGCCGCAACCACTTTGCTGACCATCCAGACTACAACTCCAAGCCCTGCAACAAAAAGAACAAGAAAAGTTATCATCGGGCTCCACTGCATATTGACCTGCTCTGCACTTACATCAATATATTTCTTAAGCTCTGTGTTCTGAACAATCTGCCTGCTTACAGCATTAATGGCAAGAACGCCAACCTGTGCAATCCCTGTAAAGGCTGCAATGCTTCTCGCTACTCCCTTTCTCTGCGCAAGAATCAGAAGCCACGCAAGTCCCGGGCATATGGCTGTTGTCACAGTGTGAAAAAGAAGAGGTGCAGTAAACATCTTTGCGCGCAATTCCTCTGACCATGTCCCGAAAACATACCAGCTACCCATAGCAGCAAACCAGACCATCCCAAAGGTGTATAACTTGAATGCAAAAATTGGAACCCATTTCTTGTATGCCTCGCTCTCCCTGCCTGCAAAATATGCGGCATCAAATACTGTATATGCTGCAGTGGTCATAACAGCCAAACCAAACATCAAAAGCCATCTCGGGAAAAGCGTGGGGTCAGCAATATTAAGCGCAGTCCCAAGAAGCGCGCCACCAAGACTTGTTTTTTTCCACAAACCTTCCCATGCACCAATATTTACCATAAGGCTGAACGCATTTGAAAAAATAAATCCTGTTATTATAAAAAAAACTGCGGATATCCAGCCTGCCAATCTTTTTACTGCTGTCATTGTGTTGTTGCGAAGTCCAATCACATAAATATACACCCCGTAGTAGGCAAGTGTGACAAAAACAATTACTGCAAACCATGGCCATGCCATCAGGATTGTTGCAGGATAAAAGACCCTGTAGTATGCAACCTGCGTGAAAAGTAGAGGCACTATTCCAAAATTTACACCTGACGCTACAATAACAGGCATCTGGTTTGCTATGCGCGCAGACCATTTCTTTCCATTCTCACTCCCAAAAATTTGCATCAGCATTATGAGAATCATTCCTGCAAACCAGATATTCATTGGAACCATGTGAAGTATGAAACCGAACACTTTGAAGAACTCAATAAACCAGAACGGTGCCGGAAAACCAAGCGGGCTTGAAGGACCTATTAACTCTGTTGGATTCATTATTTCTCTCCTTTTCAAAAGCTGTCTGCTATAAGCTTACAGTCATAATATGTATTTTAAAATCTGTCAGTCTTAATCCCCCTCCATTCCCCCTTTAGAAAAGGGGGGAGATGGGGGATTTGATTCTGTGTAATCATTTTCAAATAAATGTTATAAATTATTAGTTATAAGTTATTCCCAAAGTACATTCCCTTAGGATGTTCTGGTGCAATTGATTTAAGGTACTTTGATAGCACCTCAGCCTCCTCATCAGTCCCTGGAAATGGAGGCATAAAGAAATGTATTTTTTCAGGCTCCTTGACAACCTCTTTAATCATATCCTTTGTCCATCCTCTTATCATATGCCCTACAGGAGAATAACCGTCCTTGGTTGCGTGGCAGTCATTGCAGGCATACTGGAAAAGAACCTCTCCAAGCTTAATCTGTTCTTCTTCTGGCAGGATCAAAAATTTCGCTTCATCAATCTTTCCGTCTTCAACTACTTCAGGATATTTTATTTTAACATAAGCCCTTGTCCACACTCCGCCCTCAAGATAGCCTTTCTGGCGAAGGACAGGAATCTCCTCAGGCAGAATCTGGTTGCTCATCACAACGTTGTAGACAATATATGGTTTTCTCACTGCTTCCCTTAAATACTCTCCTGTCGCAATTGCAGCAAAACCAAGTGCAAGAAAAAGGATTGCAAAACCCGGAGAAAGCCAGTTTGGGTTTTTATAAGGACCAAAGTAAAGCATTACAAACACAGCAAATGTAAAGGCAAAAATTAAGACCATTAAAACATTCAGCACACTTGCAGCCTGAAGCGTTGCCCTTGCAGACTCAGGAAGGAAGTAGAACCACCCTGCCCCTCCGACACAAACAAGGATTGCGCCAAGAAGCCCCGGCCTTGTTGAACGTGATGCAATCATGTCACGCAACCCGCTATCCTTTAGCCTGAACGAGGCATGGGCATAAACATAAAGGGACGAAAGCAGCAATGAGCCTCCTGTGCGCGAGAGTACCTGAGGCAAGAACTGAGGGTTTAAAAAACCTGCCCAGAAATTTTTGTTCGCGAGCCATGAACCCGGATTTAACATGAACGCAGTGATTCCTGTAATCAGCACAAGGCTTATCCATGCTGATATTCCGTAAATCCACCCGATTATCTGATGGGTTTTAGGGTCAAGCTTTTCCCAGTAGTAGTAAAATATGAAGGCAGAGGCTATCTCAATAAAAAAGAAAACATACTCCATTGCCCAACCAAAAAGAAATATGTGGATGAGTGTTTCAGTTGCAAGTGGCGAAGAAAGACCTATTGTCCACCATATGCCAACCCCGGTTATTGCTCCATAGACTACAGTAAGCAGTATAAAAAACCACGCGTGGTCTTTCAGATATGCAAGATATTTGCGGTTATTCGTTTTGTATGCATACTGTGTCTCTACGGCTAAAAAAAGCCCGCCACCTACTGCATAGTGAGAAACAATCACATGAAATACTGAAATTGCCGCAATGAGCATTGGCGAAGTTAAGAACGGTACATACCACCATGGATAATGCATTGAATATCTCCTTAAAAAATCTATTACTTTTCTTCAGCAAACTACAAGAAATTATTAAATTAACTATTTTTTATGATTAAGCAATTTCTGTGCCATCCTCTATAAATTCTTAAAATTCAATTAATACAATATGTCAACTGCTATTTAGTAGGAGAGTAACTTTTGTAGGGGTGTTTCAGTTTTGAATAGTTTTTTAATATTGAAACTTTATCTTGGTTTTAGTCCATAAACTCTTATACTCATAACAGAGACGGAAATCTCCTTAAGCTGTTCATGAGATATTTTAAAACTCTCCATAATTGCTTTTGCAGTTGGGTCATTAGACATGCAGTCCATTGAGAAAGATTTTTCATCCTGCATTATCTTAACTTCATCAAATCCAGCTCTCTCTATAGCCGCTATGTAATCCTCCTTCAGTATTGCTCCGGTAAGGCAACCAACATACGACTCTATAGAAGACTTTATAGAATCAGGGAATTCTTTCAACAATACCAAGTCAGAAACCATAAGTCTTCCACCCTGCTTTAACACTCTGAATGCTTCTTTAAAAACTTTTTTCTTATCCGGTGAAAGGTTGATAACACAATTTGATATCACCACATCAACAGAATTATCTGCAACAGGCAGATTTTCAATTTCTCCGAGTCTAAACTCAACATTCTCATATTTACCTTTTCTTGCATTTTCTCGCGCTTTCTCAATCATCTCTGGTGTCATATCAACACCAATGACTTTTCCCTTTTTTCCAACTTTATTTGCTGCAAGAAAACAATCAAAACCAGCACCTGCACCAAGGTCAAGAACAGTCTCTCCTTTTCTTAAAGTTGCAAGAGCAACAGGATTCCCACATCCAAGACCCAAATTTGCACCTTCAGGAACAACTTTCAGTTCTTCATCAGTATATCCAATCTTTTTGCTTATACGCTCTGCAAGCTCTTTACTTCCAAAGCTAGAACTTACAGGTTCACAGCAAGAGCTTTCTTTTTTAGCTATTTTCCCATATCCTTCCTTTACAGCTTTCTTAATTTCTCTGTTATCCATTTTAATTCCCTCCAAGGTTATTTAATTTCTTGGTTATCACACTCGTCATTGCGAGCACAGCAAAGCAATCCTAACCCACCATTCCCTTCATCATTGGACCAAGAAAACCCTTTACCATCTCTGCAAAATCTTCAGCTTTAACCAACGAAATACAGCAAACTTTCTCACCCTTTTCCCAGCTTATAATTGCTAACTTATCTCCAGCTTTGATTTTTGCTCTGTCTCTTATCTCCTTTGGAAGCACCATTTGTCCCCTATCATCCACAGTTATTAGCGATTCAACCTTACAGCAACCAATCTCCTTACCTACCGGTGGACAACAAAATTCTTTTTTACCTTTTTTTGCCATCTCATCACCTCCATGATTTATAATTATCTGATTAATTAAATATTTCTGATTATTCAGATTATACTGAATAATCTAATACATTAAATAAATTTGTCAAGTGGTTTTTAATGAGGTCTTTGGAAATTCCCTCTTTGCCCCCTTTAGAAAAGGGGAAGAATGGGGAAATTTGAAAATAGAACTTCGACAGATTGGTCGGTTATGATATTTTGAGAATGCATACCAAGCCTGCCTACCGCAGGCAGGCACATTCCCCGCAGCTTGTTCTGGGAAGCTTCAATACTATTTAATGTTTCAACCCCTATACAAAAAATATCAGAGTGATTTCACAGAACTACCCACGACAGAAAACAACAAGATAAAAATTATAACCTGAATTATCCAGCCAATCACACAAATCCCTACAGCGCGTAATGTGCTCTTGTAATCAAGAGCCTGTTTGACTGCAATCACCATTGCTACAAGCATCCAAATTGAGGAGACTAACAAAACCACCTCTAGCAGTCCTGGAATGATACCCAATACTCTAATCAATCCGGGTGAGCTTGAAAATCCTATAGTACGCAGTAATTCACCGGGAGCTGCTTTGGTCTGAGGCTCTGGAAGAAATTTTGTACCAATAAAGTAAGTGAGATATGCCCAGATATACCATCCTATAAGGGCGGCAATAGTTCCGATCAAAATCCCGCTAATCCCTGCTCTTCCAATACTCCCTATTCCAGCTGCTAAACTTGAGAGAACAACAACTCCCATAGCCTGACCCATTGCTCCCTTGTCAGCCTCAACCTCTTCATAGAGGTTAGCATCTAACTTGGCAGCACGAATAATGCGATCCTTGAAACTGGCCATTTCCACCTCCTTCTGAGTTTATTTAATTATTTACACTCTAAATACTTAGCAGTTTTTCTTAGATAAGATTTATTTTATTTTTAATATAAGAGGCTTGACTTTTATGTCAATGTTTTTTTCTTTTGGTCTCTGAAAAAGTCTCTTTTTTGGTGGGGGGCTATTGAACAAAAAATTGTTGCCAGCGAATATTTTAGGAAAAACTATAAATTAATCGCCATGCTTTGCCTTCAATAAAACCACTACACTTCTCTGAGTAACGAGGTAATTTTTCTGTAAAGGCAGGGGAAAGGCTTTCTCATCTTCAGAAGCATCCTGTCCTGCGGGCAGGGAAGTATCAATCAGCCTGTACCATATTCCCCCGCTTTTAGTTTCAGGGATGAGAAAATTTTTATCCTCCCAGTGAAAGTTTAAAAACACCATAATATCCCATTTAACTCCCTGAGAACTTTCCCTCAACTCACTACCATCAATCAGGAAAGCAATGTGCCGGTTTTCAAGATTGTTCCAGTCAGGCACGGATAAATTTTCGTTATACCAGTTAATGTCTTTGAAACTGTCTAAATCAATATCCTGACCTGTAAAAAACAAGGAACGCCTGAAATGAGGAATGCGTTTTCTTAAAGCTATCACCTTGCGGACAAATTCCACCATGTCATTATTCTTCCTGACTAAGGACCAGTCAAAATGGCTTGTTTCATTATCCTGACAGTAAGCATTATTGTTTCCTTTCTGAGTCCTTAAAAACTCATCTCCCCCAAGAATCATTGGCACACCCTGTGATATCATGAGAATGGTAAAAAAGTTTTTTACAAGCCTTTTTCTGAGATTGTTAATCTGAGGATCAGTTGTTTCACCCTCTGCACCCCAGTTCCATGATTGATTGGTGTCATTGCCATCCCTGTTGTTCTCAAGGTTTGCTTCATTATGCTTATTGGCATAGGAAACAAGGTCATTTAGACTAAAACCATCATGGCAGGTAATGAAATTTATGCTGTGATACGGAGTCCTGCCATCATCTCCGTATAGGTCTGAACTACCGGTCAGACGATAACCCATCTCAGGCAATATCCCTGAGTCTCCCTTGACAAACTTTCTTATACAGTCGCGATACTTGCCATTCCACTCTGCCCAGTCAATTGGAAAATTTCCCACCTGATATGAATCCCAGGCAATATCCCAGGGCTCGGCAATAAGTTTGATCCTTGAAAGCACAGGATCCTGATGGATGGCAGTGAAGAAACTTGAAACTACATCAAATCGTCCTTGTTCCCTGCCAAGGGTAGATGCCAGGTCAAAACGGAAACCGTCAACGTGCATCACCTCAACCCAAAACCGTAATGAGTCCATCACGAGTTTTATAACCTGAGGCTCATCAAAATTCAGGCTATTCCCGCACCCTGTGTAATCCATATAATAGCGCCTCTCAGGTGCCAGCTTGTAATAAGTCGGGTTATCAATTCCACGGAATGAATAACTTGGTCCCCTTTCATTGCCTTCACATGTATGGTTATAGACCACATCAAGTATAACCTCTATGCCTGCTTTATGCAGTGCCTTAACCATCTGTTTAAATTCCTCTACCTGAGATCCCGGATATTTGTTTGTGCTGTATCTGCTATCCGGGGCAAAAAAACCCAGAGTATTATATCCCCAGAAATTGGTAAGCCCCTTTTGGGGAAGAAAATCCTCTCCCTGGCAGTGATGCACCGGAAGAAACTCTACTGAAGTTATTCCAAGATTTTCAAGATAGGGAATTTTTTCAATAACACCAAGATAGGTTCCAGGATTTTTTGCTTGCGAAGACCTGTGAGCAGTTAAACTTTTAAGATGGACTTCATAGATTATGGTATTCTCCATTGGAATCCGCGGAGGCTTATCACCTTCCCAGTCAAATCCATCATCAATTACCAAACACTTTGGAGAACCCCCGGCATTGTCCTTGCTATTAAAAGAGAGGTCTGCAAAGGATGAATAAGAGTCGTAACCGAGGTGGCACCAATTGGAATCAAATTTCCCTGTAATGGCTTTTGCATAGGGGTCAATTAAAAGGCGGTTTGGATTAAAACGCAATCCCCATTCAGGCATATAAGCTCCCCTGACTCTGTATGCATAGATGCTGCCTGCGCCAATCCCTTCCACAAAACAATGCCAGACAAAGCGGGTTTTATTCTTAATGTGTATTACCTCATATGGTATGGCATCTGATGGTTTATCAAAAAGGAGGAGGTCCACTCCGTCGGCATACTTGGAATAAAGGGCAAAGTTTACCCCTCCCTCCCCTGGAGTCGCACCCAATGGGAAAAAGTTTCCTGCTGTAACCCTTCTTTTTTCTCTGCTCATCCACAATTCTCCCTACTCTTAAAACAATTTATAAATAATAAAAAATATTTTCTTGCGAAGCAATCTCTTTCTTGGCTATCAGTTATCAGCTTTAATTGAGATTGCCACCTGCCTGCCGGCAGGCAGGCGCTCCCGGAGCCTGTCCTGAGCAATGCCGAAGGAGTCGCTCGCAATGACGGAGCAGAGGGTTTTTTAAAGACCTCATAAACCTAAAAATCCCTACCACGCAAAAAGCACTGATGACTGGGTAAGCTGGAGTGTTGAAGACGGGAAGATTCCCATTAGAACAATGCCCAGCGCACAGCAAAGGATTGCAGCAACAAGTGAGGGAGAGATAATCAGCCCTGAAAATTCTCTGTCAGGTTCTTTCATGTACATATATACAATTATGCGGAAATAATAAAATACTGAAACGGCGCTGTTCAGGACGCCTATCACTGCAAGCCCTATGTAACCTGCTTTAACAGCAGCGCTGAAAATATAAAACTTTCCAATAAATCCTGCTGTTGGAGGAATCCCTGCAAGGGAAACCATGAAAACTGTCATGCAGATTGCAAGAACAGGATACCTGAAGCCTATCCCGGAATAATCTGAAAGGTTTACAGCCGGGTCTTCCTTCCTGCTTAAAAAAATAACAACACCAAACGCTCCGATGTTCATAAACGTATATGCAAGGAGATAATAGAGAAGCCCTGATGTCCCCATCTCGTTTGATGCAACAAGTGCTACAAGGATGTATCCGGCGTGGGCAATGCTTGAATAAGCAAGCATCCTCTTAATATTATCCTGCGCAATCGCAACAATATTTCCAAGAGTCATGGTAATTACCGCAATTACCCAGATAAGCGATGTAATGTCTGTTTGTATTGATGACAGGGCTGAGTTGACAACCCTGAAAAGCGCAGCAAAGCCTGCAGCCTTTACTGCAGCCGACATAAAAGCGGTTATCGCTGTTGGCGCTCCCTCATAAACATCAGGAACCCACATATGAAACGGCACTGTGGCTATTTTGAAACAAAAGCCTATTATCAGAAGGCCTGCGCCAACATAGAAGAGCGGGTCAACTGAACTTGAAAGAGGTGAAAGGACCTGAGAAATTGTTTTCAGCTTTGTGCTTCCTGCAACTCCGTATATCAACGCAATACCATAGAGAAGAAATGCGCTTGCAAAAGCCCCAAGGAGAAAATATTTCAGGGCTGACTCGTTTGAAAGGGGATTCTTCTTTTCAAATCCTGCAAGGACATAGATTGCAATTGACATTATCTCAAGCCCGAGGAAAATCATTATCATATCTGCCCCTGAAGCCATGAACATCATCCCTGAAACAGCAAAGAGTATTAAGGAATAATATTCCCCGTGCCCGAACTTCTCACTATTCATATGACCTACTGAGATAAGTATTGTCAGGGCGGCTCCAATCAGGAAAATCAGGTTAAAGAAAAGCGAGAAATTATCTACAATCATCATATCCCTGAATATATACTCTTTCCTTCCCCATAAAAAGACAGTAGACTTGAAGGCAAGAAATATTCCCATAATGGAAAGAAATGCCAGCGAAGTCTTGCTTATTCTTGGAAAAACTGCATCAATCAATAAAACCAGACATGCAAAAACTACAAGCATGATTTCAGGCGCTATAGCAAAGAGATTTATATCAGGAAGAAATAAATCCATTTCAGGAACCCTCCTTGCTGATACTACTGTTTTGCTGGTAGCCGCAGGCTTTAGCCTGCGTATTATTAAACAGATTCGCTTTTCTTGCAAATCCTATAGGCAGGACATTCTTGTCCTGCAATGACGAGGTCAGAAAACCCCGTTTATCAAATAGATTTTTTCCTACTCTATTATCCAATTCAACAGGCATATTCTTCTTCTCAACAACCTGATACTGCCCTTTTATCCTGCTTATGAGGTCTTTTATTGTAACCTCTGTTTTATTCAAAAACGGTGCAGGATAAACGCCAATAACAATAATCAGAATGACAATTGGCACTAAAACAATTATTTCTCTGAGCGAGAGGTCCTTAAGGTTTTTATTCTCAGGGTTTTTAATCTCTCCAAACATAACCCTCTGAAACATCCACAGCATATACACAGCAGTAAAGATTATTCCTGTTGCCGCAAGAAATGCATATGTGCGGTTTTCCTGAAAAGTTCCAAGAAGGATCAGAAATTCTCCAACAAAACCGTTAAGCCCCGGCAATCCGATTGATGATAATGTTACAATCATAAAAAATGTTGCAAAAATCGGCATCTGCTTTGACAGCCCTCCAAAATCCTCAATCATCCTTGTATGCCTTCTCTCATAAATCATTCCAACAATCAAAAACAGAGCCCCTGTGCTTAAGCCGTGATTTATCATCTGCAGAAGCCCGCCTTCAATTCCCTGCAAATTTATTGTAAACAGCCCGAGCATTACAAACCCGAGATGGCTCACGCTTGAATATGCTACAAGTTTCTTTATGTCCTTCTGCACCATTGACACAAGCGCGCCGTAGATTATACCTATGATTGCAAGGATTGATATTAAAGGAATAAACTCATATGAAGCCTGAGGAAAAAGAGGAAGGCAAAAGCGAAGGAATCCATATGTCCCCATTTTCAGAAGAACCCCTGCAAGGATAACAGACCCTGCAGTTGGCGCTTCAACGTGCGCATCAGGCAACCACGTGTGGAAGGGAAACATGGGAACCTTTATGGCAAAGGCAATACCGAATGCAAGAAACAGCCATATCTGGATGCTGAAAGGAAGGTTCAACTCATAGAATTTAAGCAAATCAAAACTGTATTCACCTTTCTGGCTGTAATTGATGAAATAAAGAACCAGAATGCCGACAAGCATCAGCACGCTTCCTGCCATTGTGTAAAGGACAAATTTTATTGCAGCATATATCCTTCTCTTGCCTCCCCATATCCCTATAAGCAGATACATTGGTATAAGCATTACTTCCCAGAAAACATAAAAGAGGAAAAGGTCAAGGGAGACAAAAACACCTATCATTCCTGTCTCAAGAAAAAGCAATACAATCATATATTCCTTCACCTTTTCTTGAACAGCCTTCCATGAAGAAAGTATTGCAAGGGGTGTTATAAATGTTGTGAGCAGTACAAGTAAAAGGCTTATGCCGTCAATGCCAACATGGTAATTAACTCCCCATTCCCTAATCCAGACTGAAAACTCCTCAAACTGCATGTTTGACGTGGTTGAATCAAAGTAATTATATATGTGAAGGGAGAAGAAAAAATTGATTACTGAAGTAAG
>MGDH01000036.1:25232-30915 GCA_001790855.1 Candidatus Schekmanbacteria bacterium RIFCSPLOWO2_02_FULL_38_14
TGGTATTCAGGTTATTCCTGTTT
Organism: Candidatus Schekmanbacteria bacterium RIFCSPLOWO2_02_FULL_38_14; assembly: GCA_001790855.1. Lineage (NCBI taxonomy): Bacteria > Candidatus Schekmaniibacteriota > Candidatus Schekmanbacteria bacterium RIFCSPLOWO2_02_FULL_38_14. Next base: position 25,256 of record MGDH01000036.1, read on the forward strand.
GCCATTAAGATGAAAAACACTCCTATCAGCGGGAAAAATGTAATTACTGTAAGCACTGGAAAAAACTCCTTGCTCATAAACATCTATTTCCTCTTTAAAAATATCCTTAATGTCTACTTTATCTCAGCAAATAATATCCCAGTATCATAACTGCCCCGATTAATATTGAAAGCATATATGACTGGGCAACACCAGTCTGAAGCCTCCTTAAAACAGAGCTCCCGCCTTCAAAAAATGACGCAACACCATTAACAATGCCGTCAATTACCCTGTTGTCAAAAGACTCCCATAAAAAGATTGAGCCGTTTTTAATCGGGTTAACAAACAACGTGTCATAAATTTCATCAATATAATATTTATTCAGAAGAACCCTGTGTATCCCCTTGAAGCTTGAAGATATCTTCTGAGGCAGTTCGCTTTTAACAATATAAAGGAAATATGCTGTCACAAGTCCTATGAGTGCAATCCCGACAGAAACTGCCATCAGAATAAATTCAAGAGACTCACCTCCTCCGTGTCCCGCAGCAGGACTTGGTTGTTCACCACCAAGAACAGGCGATAAGAAGGATACAATCTCATTATGCCCGCCAAAAACATGAGGAACTCCGACATAACCTCCCACCACTGAAAGTATTGCAAGGATTATAAGCGGTATAGTCATAACTGCCGGAGACTCGTGCAAATGGTGCAGTTTTTCATCAGAGCCCCTGAACCCTCCAAAGAATGTAACAAAAAGAAGCCTGAACATATAAAAAGATGTAAAGCCGGCTGCAACAGCGCCAACAAGCCACAGCCACGGTGAGCCGTAATGTCCGCTGTAAGCCTGCCACAAAATTTCATCCTTGCTGAAGAACCCTGAAAATCCCGGCAACCCTGTAATTGCAATTGTTCCTGCGAGGAATGTAAAAAATGTTACAGGCATATGCTTTCTCAAAGCGCCCATTTTCCAGATATCCTGCTCTCCGCCCATTCCGTGGATGACGCTCCCTGCGCCCAGAAACAAAAGGGCTTTGAAAAATGCGTGGGTCATAAGGTGGAATATGCCTGCTGTGAATGCTCCGACCCCGCAGCCAAGAAACATATAGCCAAGCTGGCTCACAGTTGAATAAGCAAGAACCCTTTTTATGTCGTTCTGAACAAGCCCGATTGAGGCTGCAAAAATGGCAGTAGCTGCGCCAATTATTGCCACAAGCATCATTGAGTCAGGCGCAAGAATGTACAGGAAATTGCACCGCGATACCATGTAAACCCCTGCTGTAACCATTGTTGCTGCGTGGATTAATGCGCTGACAGGAGTTGGACCCTCCATTGCATCCGGCAACCATACATAGAGAGGTATCTGCGCTGACTTTCCGCAGGCACCAATGAAAAGAAGTATTGTTATGAGAGTTATTGTCGGGTCTCCTGCTGTAAAATCAGTTCCTGCTTTTTCAAAAACCTCCCTGAACTCAACGCTCCTGAATGTAGAGAATATGAGCATAACGCCAAGAATAAACCCAAAATCACCTATCCGGTTTACAATGAATGCCTTCTTGCCTGCATCAGATGCTGATTTTTTCTCAAACCAGAAGCCTATTAAAAGATATGAACAGAGTCCCACTCCTTCCCATCCGACAAACATCAGAAGGAAATTATTTGCAAGGACAAGAATAAGCATTGAAAAGGTGAAAAGATTAAGATAGGCAAAATACCTGAAATAGCCGGGCTCATTATGCATGTAACCCACTGAGTAGATGTGGATTAAAAACCCGACTCCTGTTACAACAAGAATCATTATCCCGGAAAGAGGGTCAATCTGGAACCCTATGTCAGCATTGAAATCTCCTGAGCCGATCCATGTGTATATTATTTTCTGGAAAAATCTTGTCTCAGGTGAAAGATTGAGAAGTTGTGTAAATATGCTCAGGGAGACAAGAAAAGATGCGCCGACAACTGCACAGCCGACAAATCCGACAGCCTTGTTGCCGATTTTTTTTCCCAAAAGACCGTTAATAACGGTACCAATTAATGGAAAAAGTGGAATCAGCCATATATATTCAAACATTTTCATTTACCATTTCATCAGATTTATTTCATCAACATTCACAGTAGCCCTGTTTCTGAAAATCAGAATGATTATTGCAAGCCCGACCACAACCTCAGCAGCAGCTACTGAGAGGACAAAAAAAACGAAGACCTGACCGTCCAGCGAATTCAGATACCTTGAAAAGGCAATAAAGGTCAGGTTCACAGCATTGAGCATCAGCTCAATACACATGAAAATCACGAGCGCGCTTCTTCTTACCAGAACACCAATAAGCCCGATGGTAAAAAGAACTCCTGAGAGTATGAGATAATGAGTCAGAGTAATCATCATCAGTCCTCTTTTTTTCCTAAAACAACTGCTCCGATAATTGCAACAAGAAGCAGTACAGAAGTAACCTCAAAAGGAAGAAGAAAATCAGTGAAGAGAAGTTTTCCAATGACCTTTGTATTCCCTCCTGCTTCAGCAATGTTTTCCGGAGTATAAATCTCCTTTGAAAGAGACCGGGTTCCAAAAGCCTTTATGGCTATGAAACCCTCTGCCAGAAAAATGACCGCAAAAACAATTCCAAAATATTTCTGTATCCTGAGTTTGCTGAAAAAATCCTCTTCCCTCTTCAAATCCATAAGCATTATCACAAAAAGGAAAAGCACCATGATAGCCCCTGCATAGACCAGAATCTGCACTGCAGCTACGAAATGCGCATTCAGCAGCACATAAAGCCCTGCAAGAGAAAGAAAAGTAATAACCAGAGACACTGCGCTTGAAACAGGGTTTTTCCTGATTACAACAAAAACTGCAGATATTATTGCTACTGTAGCAAACAGATAAAACAAAACAGTTTCTAACAGCAACTTAATCTCCTAAATAAGGATTCAAGGGTTCCAGGGTTCGAGGGTTCAAGTGAATATGAACCAAAAAGAAATTTGACTCTTAAAATTCCCTTAAACCCTTGACCCCTAGAACCCTTAACCCCATCTCTAATAAACATCCCACATTATCAATGCACCTGTTATCAGTATATTCAATATTGAAAGCGGAAGAAAAACCTTCCAGCCAAGCCTCATAAGCTGGTCATAACGGAATCTCGGAAGAGACCATCTCACCCAGATAAACAGGAACAATAAAAGCCCCACCTTTGCACAGAACCAGATTATAGGCATAAACCAGAGCCTGTCAACAATTGGAAGCCCCATCCATCCTCCAACAGGCAGTCCCTGCCATCCTCCCAGATACAGAGAGACTATCATTGCTGAGGCAGTAACCATGTTTGAATACTCTGCCATGAAAAACATTGCAAATTTCATGCTGCTGTACTCTGTATGGTATCCTGCAACAAGCTCAGAGTCTGCCTCTGGAAGGTCAAATGGAAGCCTGTTTGTTTCAGCAAAAGAGGAAACCAGAAAAATCAGAAAACCTAAAAACTGCGGAAAGATATACCAGTATCTTCCCTGGTCATTCACAATATCAGCAAGACTTAACGACCCTGCCATCATAATGATTCCCATTACTGAAAGCCCCATTGAAATCTCATAGCTAATCATCTGGGCAGAAGCCCTGAGCCCTCCCATAAGCGAATATTTGCTGTTTGATGCCCAGCCTCCAAGAACAATCCCGTAAACTCCGAGAGAGGCAATGGCAAAAACATATATTATTCCTACATTCAAATCCGCTATCTGAAGCCTCACAGGAGTGTCAAGAAATCCAAAGAATGTTGTCTTGGGACCAAAAGGTATCACTGCAAAAGTCATAAGCGAAGGCACAATTGAAATAGCCGGAGCCAAAACATAAAATATTTTGTTTACATGGTCTGGTATTATGTCTTCCTTGAAAATAAATTTTATTCCATCTGCAAGGGGCTGGAGAAGCCCGAATGGACCAACCCTGTTTGGACCTATGCGGTATTGAATCCGTGCGCATATCTTTCTTTCTGCAAGCGAAAGAACAGCCACAGTAGTCATTATAATCCCGAAGACAAAAAAAATCTCTATTACATTAATTGTCCACGGATTTTTCAATATGTTTATTAACAGTTCTCTATTCAATTTGAATCCTTAAAGTTCTTTAATAGTATTCTACAAATCCCCCCATCCCCCCTTTAGAAAAGGGGGGCAAGGGGGGATTTGTTTTTCATTTTCTCCCTTGAATCCTTGACCCCTTACCCTTATGAAGTCTATTTGAGCTTTTCTAAAATCTCATCCACCCTTTCAATGCTCAAATCCTCATAATAATCTTCATTTATTTGCATCATTGGAGCTGTGCCGCAAGAGCCAAGACACTCAACAGTAACAAGAGTGAACCTGTTATCTATGGTTGTTTCACCAACCTGTATCCCAAGTTTTTTTTCAATATGCTGTACTATTTTTTCTGCATTCAGAAGTGAGCAGGAGATATTGTTACAGACCTGAATGAAATATTTCCCGACAGGCTTTTTATTGTACATTGTATAAAATGTTGCCACGCCATAGACTTCAGATTGAGGCAGACCCATAATAGAAGCAACATAATCCATTACCTCCCTGCTGATGTACCCAAACTCCCTCTGAGCAAGATAAAGCGTTGGAAGAAGCCCTGCCTGTTTATCAGGATACTTCTTTAAAATCTCTTCAAACTCTTGCTTTGCCTTTTCTGAAAACATTACCATGATATTCTATTATTTCTCAAACATACATGTTTTATAACCAAAAACTCTAACCTTCACAATGAACTACTCCCATTCCAGCGCCTTTCTCTTCCATACATATACAAAACCTATTAAAAGTATTATTATAAAAACAATCATTTCAATAAATGCAAAGGATCCAAGAACCTTTAATTCACGAAAAACTACTGCCCACGGATATAAAAATACTATTTCGATATCAAAGATTATAAATAACATCGCTATGAGATAAAATTTAATTGGAAATCTTAACCGTGCAGAACTTACAGGCGGAACGCCGCATTCGTAGGGGGATAACTTTTCTTTGTTATATATCCTTCTGCCAACAAGATATGAAAGTAACAGATTGGCAAACGCAAAACCTACTACAATTAAAACTAAGATAAAGATTGGCACATAACTGTAAAGACCTTGTTCCATCATTACCCATCCATTCACAAAACTCTTAGTCTTCTTCTTATTAATTTTCTCTAGTTGCCACATCCACTCATGCGGAGTGATTCTTTTTTTTCTCTCTTCTCGCTTTACAGAAAGAAAATCCCCCCAACTCATAACATCCCCATTTCAGGAGAGAATCTAAGCTGAGGGGAAATTATATTATTATTTGAAAAGCAAAATCAAAACTACAACAAAGGTGTAAATTACAAGGGATTCAATCAATGCTAATCCGATAATCATAGCTGTTTGAATTTTTCCTGAAGCATTTGGATTGCGCGCAATCCCTTCCACGGCCGAGCTTACGCTTTTGCCCTGTCCCAAGGCGCCTCCAAAAGCTGCTATTGCTATTCCGATAGCGCAAGCAATATAGACATAATTAAAACTTCCTTTGCCACTCTCTACATTCGCTGCCTCTTCCTGAGCCATTACCATTGTACCGGAAAAAAGAAGAAGCCCAAAGAGAAGTACTGATACCAAAACCGCTTTATTCATTATTAATTCTCACCCCCCTTTTTTTGTAAGGTTTAGTCCACTGAC
>MGDH01000036.1:30936-131603 GCA_001790855.1 Candidatus Schekmanbacteria bacterium RIFCSPLOWO2_02_FULL_38_14
TTTAATGTGCCTCTTCTACTGACAGTGAAATATAAATCATTGACAGCATAATAAAAACTATTGTCTGAACAAAGGCTACAAAGATCTCCATCACCATCATTGGCAGAGGAACTATAAGAGGAACAAGGGCTGCAAAGCTTGCAAGCACCAGGTGCCCTCCGAATATGTTTCCAAATAAACGGATTGACAGCGATACAGGCCTGACAATATGGCTTACTAGTTCTATAGGTATCATAAGAGGCGCAAGCCATCCTATTGGACCTGTAAAATGTTTTATATATTTTATTCCGTGCGCTTTAAACCCGTAATAATGGGTTGCGAAAAATACAACTATTGCACAGGAAGCTGTAGTGTTTATGTTGCCGGTCGGTGAATCAAAACCAGGAATCAATCCGAGCAGATTGGATGTCAGAATAAAGAAAGCAAGGCTTCCGATGAGAGGGAAAAATCTCCTTGACTCATGTCCCATAACATCCTTCATAAAATCAAGAAGCGCTGATATTATAAGCTCAAAAACATTCTGCTTCCCTTTTGGTATTGTTTCAAGCCTGCGTGTAACAAGAAATGAAATGGTCGTGAGGATGATTGTTACTAAAACTGCCAGAAATACAAACCTGAATTTTTCTGCTATATGTGGATTTAATGGCAATAAGAAATAAACAACAGAATGCTCCATCTATCCTATTTCCTTATTTTTTATTTATAATCTCAAATATTATTTTAAACCCCGCAGCCACGCCAAAAATTGTAAAAATTATCATTAATATTGGTTTTGTTCCAAACCACTTATCCAAGTAGTAGCCCATAGCAAAACCAACAAGCGTAGCAACTACAAGGTTTATCCCGATAGTGCTTAAAGAACCCATCTGACGATAGAGGCCATTGCCTTCCTTATCATTTTCTTCTCTATCATCATTCATTCATTCATTATTTTTTTTAAATGCGGGGTTAGAAAACCCCGCCTATTGACCTGTCTGCCGACAGGCAGGTAGGCGGGACATTCTTGTCCCGCAAAAACTCTGAGATTATTACTCAAAATTTCATCTGTGGAATCCTTCTTTAATCTGTGTAATCTTTTCTACAAAAAGTTGCTTTCAGCTATCATATTCAAAAAACTTTTGTCAAGGGAAAAACTCTATATTTTTATGCCTTGACATAAAACCTAAATTCTCCTAATGAGTGATGTCGATTTATGGTTTTTTCTTTTAACCATTGTCTTCATGTTAACTTATTGAAATTATTCTTTAGCCAATATATTTTACAGGAGAAAAAATGATTTTTCGCAACTATCTTTTTGTGATTGCTGTCTGTATTGTTTTAATCTTTCCGTCCTTTGGAATATGTGCTGACAAAAAAGAAACAGATCCCCAGAAAATTATTTCCATAATGAATAAAGAACTCTCAAGGTCAACGAACAAGCTAAAAGCAGAAAACTTTGAAAGTTCCTACTTTATAAGCTACCTTATGAGAGATATAGAAGATTTCAGCGTTTCCGGAAAATACGGGGCAATTAATTCAAATTTCGCTGACAGGAAAAGAAACTTAGATATAGATATCCGGGTAGGAAACTATGACTTTGACAGTTCAAACCCTGCTACTGAAGATGCTATATGGGACCCTGACTCAAACCACTACGAAATATACAACTACCTTGAAGCACCTCTTGACAATAACGAGGATGCTCTCAGGAATGCGCTTTGGCTCCTTTCTGATTTTCAATACAAGGAAGCCCTTTCAATGTACCTGAAGAAAAAGGGAAAGAAAATCTTTGAGGTCGATAAAAAAATATTAATCTCTGATTTCTCAAAAGAAAAAGCATATGTCTTTTTTGACAAAGAAGAGAACTTCCTGATTCCCAAAGATGAATGGGCAGACATTGTAAGAAAAGAAAGTCAGGAATTTAAAAAATACAGGGAAATATATGATTCAGAAATATCCATTGAGGCTAAAAAGATTTCAAAATATTTTATAAACTCTGAAGGTTCTGAAATTTTCACCCAGGAACCTTTTATTTCTCTTGGCATTTCAGCAAAAACAAGGGCAGAAGATGGAATGAGCCTTGATAACTCGAAGTACTTTTACTTCAGAAACCCCTCGCAGTTCTTAAACCGGGAAAAACTCCGGGAAGAGATAAAAAAGATAATAAGCGACCTGTTGCTTTTAAGAAAGTCTGAAACCATCGACCCCTATACAGGTCCTGCAATCTTATCCCCTCAGGCTACAGGAGTTTTTTTTCACGAAGCAATAGGTCACAGGCTTGAAGGAGAAAGGCAGAAAAGCGAAAAAGAAGGACAGACCTTCAAAGGGAGAATAGGAGAAAAAATAATTCCGGTATTTCTGACTGTTGAAGATGACCCTACGCTTCAGGACTTCAGAGGTATACCTCTTAACGGTTACTATAAATTCGATGAAGAAGGAATTCCGTCCCGTAAAGTAACGCTTATAGAAAACGGTATTCTTAAAAACTTTCTGCTTTCAAGAACACCAATAGAGGGTTTTTCTAATTCAAATGGTCATGGAAGAAGTAGCTCCAACCATAACCCTATGGCGAGGATGGGAAACCTCATAGTCCGCTCGAATAAAACAGTCAGCAATGAAGAGCTTAAAAAACTTCTGATTGAAGAAGCAAAAAAACAAAACAAGCCCTTTGGGCTTATAATAAGGGATGTTGAGGGAGGAGACACAAGCACACAGAAAAGGGATTTTCAGGCTTTCAGAAATATACCAAAGCTTGTCTATAAGGTTGATGTGAATACAGGAAAAGAAACCCTTGTAAGAGGAGTTGAAATGATCGGGACACCACTCATAAGTATAGACAAAATAATAGCCACAGCTGATGACTATGAGGTTTTTAATGGCTATTGCGGTGCCGAGTCAGGAACAATACCTGTCTCAACAGTTGCACCGACTGTATTAATAAAAGAAATTGAGCTCCAGAGAAGCCCCGAGAAAAAACAAAAGCCGCCAATCCTTCCCCCGCCTGTATTTGATTGAGTAACCGCAGAGCCTTGCTCTGCCTCTTCCAATGTAATCGCAGGCTAAGAGCCTGCAACTACAAAGATAAGAAAGATAAAAAAACACAGACTGAATTCAGAAAAGCAGATCTATATTTTTTGTTGCTTGTAGAAACACACCTTCAGGTGTGTTATTTTTTTGAATCAACAGGTCTGAAGACCTGTTTCTACGTTTAAGGAAAGAGGCAGAGCAAGGCTCTGCGGCTACTCTTAACTATTCACCGATTCACCTACTCGCTATTCACTAACAACTATTCACTTCCCCTAAGCTTCCCAGTCATAATGGCATTTGAGGCAGGACTTCTTTGAATCCTCCTCCTCGTGACAGTCAAAACAGGTAGTCATTTTTGGTCGGTTAGTAGTAGGATTCTGTTTGTCGTGGGCTATGTTGCTATGGCAGTCTGTGCACTTGGCACCAACCTCTTCTATATGAAATTTATGAGGTATTTTGATATTTAAAGGATTTGTTTTAAAGCCTTTCTGCTCATTGGTTTTGGGAATATCCTTGTGGCACCTGATGCAGTTCGGGTTAACCCTTTCAGAATGGGCTGAATATCCCCTTGGGATAAACTCATCAGGCTTTGCATGGCACTGGGGGCACTTGACATTTTCAGGATGTACTTTTGAAGACCTCCAGAACTCGGAATGAGCCTGCTTATAATGACATGTCATGCAGAATTGACGTTGCGATGTAGTATATTGCTCCAACACAATAAAGGATGCAATCCCGCCAATCATAACAAAGATTCCAATAAGAACCCAGTATTTAAAAGGCATTTCAGGTAATTTCTTCGCAATTCTTATAGCTCTTTCAACCAACTCACTTCTCCTTGATTTTAGCTCTTAGCTTTCAGCTATCAGCCTACAGAATACTGATTTTTTCTCGCTACTTGCTACTCTCTACTCGCTACTTAATTCTTCAAGTTATAAGTTACAAGTCATTAGTTATAAGTTTATACTTTCGTAATTCTCACCACTGTGTCCATCCATGCCTGGCTTCCGCCTATCGGGTCAGGTTCTGCCAGAATAACAGGATTGGGATGAACTCCATTCCCGTCTTCCTCCCACCAGATAAACTCAGTATTAAGTTCATCGCTCTTAAATTTCTTTGCCTTTGCTATTCTTCCGTATTCCCAATGGCCACAACTATCAGAAAGGGCAACCACATTAGGGTGAATTCCATTTGTAAGCCAGACTTTTGTTTTAATACTTCCAACGCTGGAATCAATTTTTATTTCATCATCTTTTTCAATCCCTAGTTTTTTTGCGGTATTAGCATTTATCCAGAGTTTGTTTTCGTGCACTATTTCCGACAACCACATACAGTTTGCAGTTTTTCCGTGTGTATGGACATTCAACTGGAATGTAACAAGGTGAAATTCATTATCCTTCATCTTTGCATGCTCGGCTATAGGTTCGTACACAGGCAATGGATTAAACCCTTTTTCCTCCATCCGCTTTGAATAAATTTCTATTTTTCCTGAAGGGGTTTTGAATCCATTTTTCTCATATTGCTTATATTCAGGCTGAGCCTCTGTGTCATACCAGATTCCATTATCTCTCAGGTACTCAAAACCTCCTGCCTCCGCAAGTTTATCTATCTTGGAAGCCTGTAATTTTATGTAATCCTTTGTTGAATTAAAACTAAAATACTTCTCCATCCCTCCGCCAATCCTTTTTGCCAGCTCAATCATTATATCAGTATGGGATACTGCTTCTCCGAGTGGTTTCACCACAGGTTGTCTCAGGCTGATAAGTGGCACAAAGCCAAGTGAAGGCGGAGTTTCTATTTCCCATCTTTCAAGATAAGTAGCTTCTGGAAGGATTATATCAGCTAATGCTGTACTTTCTGAATAGAATGAATCAATCGCTACATAGAATGGAATTATTCTTTCATCCTTCAATACATCTCTTATCTCCAAAGAATTCGGGCTGGAGTAGACAGGATTATAGTTATAGGTCATATAGAGACTTACTTTTTCTTTACCTGCTTTTATCATTGGAAGCACTTGGTAAAAAGCTTCATGTTGAAGCAAAGGGAAATTTGATGGATTTGAAAGCTCGCTTTTAATAGAAGGTGCTGGCGGCAATGGTTCCAAATCATTCAACTCATATATTCGCGGCATGCAGTAACCGCCTTTAACATCAATATTACCGGTTATTACATTCAGCAGAAAAATGCACCGTTCATTGTAGGTACCATTCCTGTGCTTTGTCACTCCTCCTGTAGAAATTGTTGTTGCAGGTTTTGTCTCTGCAAACTCCAAAGCTATTCTTTTAATTTCTGCTGCTGATACACCGCTTTCTTTTTCAGCCGCTTCAGGAGTGTACTGACTCAGATGCTCTTTGAGTTTATTCACTGGATAGTTAGTCCATTTTTCCAAAAATTCTTTATCATATAAGCCTTCCTGCATTATAACATTAGCCATTGCAAGAGCAACTATACCATCTGTGCCTGGTTTTATTGGATGCCATTCATCGCTCTTTCCTGCAGTCTGAGACACTCTCACATCAAAGGTAACAATCTTTGCAGGACTGTGCACTCTGCCTTCAAAGAGCCTCATTGTCCTTCCCTCTGCAATCCTCTGCGCAAAGCTTGTCCTCAGGATGTGCGCTTCATATGGATTTGAACCAAAGTTCAGCATGTATTGTGTATATGCAACATCGTTTATATCAATTTTCTCCCCCCATGTTAAAAGCTGAGAAACCTTTTTATTGGACCAGCCCAAATCTGCATGAACCAGCGCATTTGGAGAACCAAAAGCGTGCATAAATCGCTTTACAAAGTTTTGAGTCGTTATATCCCTTTCGCTCTGAATAATAAATTCCTCAGGATGTCCTGAATCCCTGATTGCCTTAAGCCTGTCTGCTATTGTATTGTATGCTTCCTCCCAGGTAATTCTTTTCCATTTTCCCTGTCCGCGGGCACCGCTTCTTTTCAAAGGATATAATATCCGGTCAGGGTCATAAACCAGATTAACCCCTGCCTGTCCCTTGGCACACAGCCTCCCTTTGCTGTTTGGATGGTCCTGATTCCCCTCAACTTTAACAAGTCTTCCATATTCCACAAACCCTAAAAGCCCGCACCTCGCGTAGCAGTTTAAACATGTGCTTTTTACAGCCTTTCTGATTCTACCTGTAGTACGTGAAACAGATGTTCCGCGAGTTAGTTCTTCAGCCTTCAGAGAAGAATCAAGATATTTTTTTGCAGAAAGTATTGACCCCCCTGCTACTCCGATTTTCAAAAAATCCCTTCTTTTAAACTTACTCATTTAATCTTTTCTCCATCAATGCAATGGCAGGCTCTGACCTGCAATTACCACCACAACTCTCATGGAATAAACCCCTATGAGAGTAAGTACCAAAGCTACAACTATGTTTCTCTTATATTTATTCAACTTTGAATTAAATATTATAAAGAGTGGCACAAGACCGCCAAAGAATATTTCTACCAGCAAAAATTCCCCTGCAAACTCTCCAAAAAGAATAAGCTTTGCCACCCTCAGAGCTTCCTCTGTGGAGGTAAGAAGCACAAGAATGTCATTAAAGACTAAGAATAAATCTGCTATAATAAATGCTGCGAGAAATTTTGCCAGACTCCTTATCAGTTCATCATCCTTTTCTACCTCAGCAGGGGTTTTATCTTTTTGGAAATAAGTATTTCTGATCATTGCAAGCAATATAACCAGAGAAATTCCGGAGACCATGGCAGATACAATAAAAAGAGTTGGCATCAGCGCAGTGCTCCAGAGTGCTCTTCCCTTTCCGAGAGCAAGAATAAACCCTGTATAACCGTGGGTTGCAAGAGCCAGCGGAATTCCGATTATCCCGAGGATCTTTGCTGTTTTATCTCTGCCGGTAAAAAGATACCAGGCATAAATTATTCCGTTAATAGGATATGCTGAAAGGAGAAAAGTTCCATAGGTGATTGGAGACTTCATATTGAGATAAAGAAACAAATGCCAGAAGCGGAATGGTTGTTCAAGATCTATTATAAGTGTCAGAGGTGCCAACATCAGCAGAATTGGCGCAATTACAGCTCCAATTTTTCCAAATGGCTTGTATTCTACTTTGCCTCCAATAGTAGCAATAACTGATATGACAAACGAACCGGCACTCAATCCTGTCAGGTAAAAATATGTGGCAATCAAGTAACCGAGTGGCATCTCATAAGGTGTATTATAAACTACGTTAACATCCATATTCTACTCTCTCCCTTTCATTGGATCCATCGCCTCAAGGTCAGCTCCTATATAAAAAACCTGAGGTTTAGTTGCCATTTCGGGTTTTAATACCTGGATAGGGTTTGCGGCAAGAAGCTCTGAAATCTCGCTTTTCGGATCCATGATGTTTCCAAATATCCTTGCTCTGCCAAGGCATGTTACAACACATGCCGGAGCTATCCCTGCATCAACCCTGTGGTTACAGAAATAACATTTCTGAACTATCCTTCTTATTGGGTTCACAAACCGTACATCATAAGGACATGACGCAATACAGTATTTGCATCCTATACACTTGTGCGGGTCTACCATAACTATTCCGTCTTCCCTCTGATATGATGCCTTTGTCGGGCAGTTTTGAACACATATTGGTTTTTCACAGTTGTTACAGAGAGAAGGAAGAAAGGATCTGCTCACATTTGGATACTTCCCCTTTTCTATGATTTTGACCCATGACCTGAAAACGCTGAGAGGAACATCATTTTCGCTCTTACACGCAACAGAACAGCTGTGGCATCCAATACACCGCCTCAGATCTATAACCATACTATATCTGACTTCAGTCTTTTCCTTTTCTTTATCAATAGCCATCAATCATTCTTACTTCCTTACAAAAAAATGTCCGTGGATTGTCCCTTGTCTCTCGCAACACGCCGGGCAACAAACCACAGAACACAAGTCTTGGCAGAGATAGGCTCTATAGCTCACTCATAACTATTTTTTAGATTCCAGTTCAAGGCTTACTTCACGGTATTTCAGGTAAAGCATTAGCAGTATGGCAAAGATTATTATAAGAAAATATACAAGGTTTTTCTTTCTCTGCTCCAGATTTTTATTAAAATCCGCTGTTAATTTTTGAATCTTATCAGTATTTGTTGTTACCTTCACGTTTATTTCATTAATCCTTTTTGGAGATAAAGCGTGTGTAAGAGGGCCAAGTTCAGTATAGAAAGTTTTAGCCTGATTAAAAAGATCTTCCATATCCTGCATATTCCTTCCAGAATTTTCAATTCCCTTCATCGCTTTCTCAGCCCTGTCAAGGTTATCTTTTGTATCAAGAATCAATTCATGAATTTCTTTGGCAATGTCAATTGTATCTCTGTCGGCGTGGCATTCTCCGCAGTGGCCTGCCTCGCTGCCCTGAAACACCTCTGCTGTAAGCATTCTATTCCTGTGATTGTCATGGCAGTCATAGCATTTTGGCCCACCTGATTTTTGTAAAGCCTCATAATGAGGACCCTCTTTGAAGTAAGAGAGAATTGTTGAGTGACAGTTGCCACAGACATCAGCAGTCTCTTTTACGCCCGGTGGTGTAGCTCCGTGTATCCCGTGGCAGGTTGCGCAATTAGGAACAAGAGATGGATTTTTTCCTTGAATCTTTCCGTATAAAATCTGTCCGTGGTAGCCTTCTTTAAACAGTGAAAGCTGGTTGGAAGGGATTCCATATTTATCCATAAGCTTTTTATCAGCATGGCATTTACCACAGGTATCAGGAACATTTGTATGATAAATATGGGAATTGGGGTCATTCACTTTTTTTATGTCATGTGCCCCGTGACAACTTGAACATACAGCTACATTCACATCCCCCTCGCCATAAAGTTTCTTGCCATGAACGCTTGATTTGTAAAGTTCAAACTGGTCTGTTCTTAAATTATATCTTCTCATCCTGCCAATGTCGGAATGGCATTTTGCGCATAATTCAGGAACCTTTTTTTTGTCAGGAGTACCAAGGAAGCCTGCTACATCAAACATTGACTTGTCAGTATCATCCATTATTTTTGAATTTCCACCGTGGCAGTCGTGGCAGCTGACCCCTGCCTGTTTATGAACACTCCCCTCCCACAAGGTTACCGGCAGACGGAGTTCTCCATCCTGCCCTCTGTGGCAGTTGACACAACCACTATCTTCAACCGCATAACATAAAAAAACCGTTCCAGTAACGATAACAAATGACAGCAATAATAACTTTGCAATTTTTAACATCTTTTATCCCTTTCAGTTAAGTCCAAAAGGTAACAATCAATAACATTTTTTATTAACAATAAAGTCTTTTTTTTAAAATCCATATATTTTTCTTAATCTCTGACTTTCAACTTTTGATTTTTGGTCTTTGATTTTTATTTTTTAAGACACATATCCCCATATAGTAAGAATTATAAATCCTATCATCCCTGCAATTCCTAAAAATATTATAAATTTCCTTTTTCTTGGATTTCTTTCAGGATTTCTGTCAACAAAGGGAAAAATAACAAGAAGCAACATGACGAGTCCCTGAGCGAAAACTCCGAGTACTTTTGGAGCCCACTGCCCTAAAAAATCAAGATATTCTGCAGCCTTTAAACCCTGGTATGCAGCAAGAAAGTACCACTCAGGTTTAATATGTTCCGGAGTTGTAAATGGGTCTGCAGGAGGCTCCATTGGAGCAGGGTAATATGTTGCCAGGGTAAGAAGCAGCGCTATAAGCATAAAGGCAACTATAACTTCTTTGAGCAAGTGATTCGGGAAAAATGGAATCCCTTCTTCTTCCCATTTTTCTTTAGATTCATTTAATTTATCACTCATTTTAATCACCCCAATGGTTTAAATTACAAACAGAAAACTTTACAAAAACTAAAAACTCTTCTCTATTCACTGTTAATCACAATGGCCCTGAAATCCCCTGCTTTCTTATCATTATGAAGTGCATTCCCAGAACTGCGCTTATCACAGGAGGCAAAATCGCAACATGGATTGCAAAAAATCTTGTTAGAGTAACCTGCGTTACATCAGCACCCCCGCGTATCAAAATTTTAAGAAGATTCCCGAAAATCGGCATTGCACTCGGCACTTCAGTTCCAACCGTTGTTGCCCAGTAAGAAACCTGATTCCATGGAAGCAGATATCCTGTAAACCCAAAAGTCAGAGTCAGTGTTAAAAGAACAACACCTGTAACCCAGTTAAAATCTCTTGGTGGTTTATATGCCCCGTAAAAAAAAACTCTTAGCATATGAAGAAAAACAGTAACTATCATCAGGTTTGATGCCCAGTGATGTATATCCCTGAAAAGCCATCCAAATGGAACATTGTTTGTAATATGGACAACGCTTTTGTAAGCCTCTGCTGTTGTAGCGCGGTAATACATCAGAAGCAGCACCCCTGTAAAAGCCTGAACTAAAAACAGGAAAAAGGTCATTCCTCCAAGGCAGAATGAGAAATTAACATGGTGCGGCACAGGTTTCTTTAAATTTTTTTCCAAAGCCTCCTTGATGCTCAGACGTTCATCCAGCGGACCATATACAAAGCCTGTAAGAGTTAGAAGGTTAAGTATTTCCCTGAAGCTTGTACGGGCAGCCAAACTCTTTTTCTCGTCTTTTTTACTTTCTTTTTCTTCCATGGTTTAATTTACACCTCCTAACCTATTTTAATCTGGTCATTAATTATTTCTGCTTTATAACTTTCAAGTGGTCCTGGCGATGGACCTCCAAGGACATTACCTCGCAAATCAAACTTTGCTGCGTGGCACGGGCATGCAATCTGCTTTTCATCGGGATGCCAGTTAACAAGGCATCCTAAATGGGGGCATATTGCTGACAAGGCAAAAACTCCTTCCTGTGTATGCACTACAATTGTTGGCTTCCCTTTATAACTTATTTTTGATGCGTTCCCAACAGGTATTTCAGACAGGGCAATTGTGGTTCCCTCAGAACCTTCTTCTGTTGTTGAGCTCTTGGTGGGCCATAAAAATGCGAGACCTGTATAAGCCGTCAATACTGCCCATGCAGTAACTCCTCCGCCTATACAGTAATCAAGAAAAGTCCTTCGTCTCATTAAAACAGGCAACTCTTCTTTTTTTGCTTTTTCTTCCAAGCTGCAACCCTCCTTTTTTATAAAAAGTTTAAAGGTTTGTCATATCGCAGTCTTATAATATAGCATAATTCTCAACCATCCCTATTCGTATTCCTCCCCTACCCTAACAAACTCGCTCCACTCAAAGACAAAATGCAAATTCTTTTGTCAAATATATACTTATTGCTTCCTGCCTTTAAAAATCCCTTCAGCCTTGTTCAAGTTCTCCATTGACTTGCGAAGCAGAGCATCCGCATAATCAACATTATGAACGCCCTTTGCGTATTTAACGAAATCATAGTTATACCTTGCATCATTTAAAAAATTGAATACTTCTGCAAATTTAGGATTGTTTTTATCAATTAGCTCCGCCATACTCTCAACTCTTTTCAGGGTCGGTTCAAGATTAGTCAGAGAACTTTTTATTGCATTTTTCCACTCATCTAACATCCCTTTGTAATCTTTTCCATGGCATGAAATACACCCCTGCTCTGACGGCTTCAAGGTAAACCCGTCAAAGACACCTCCCTGCGCTTTTTCCTTCAAAGCCTCTGTTACATGACAGCCTATGCAATCAACCTGTGCAGTAAACATTGGGCTTGGTATCGGCTCTATCCCTTTACCTCCAACTCCCATATACATCTGCTTCTCTCCCAGATGTTTTGACTTGTGGCAAATATCACAGCTGTAATCCAGAGGTTCCATACTTGTGCGAACTGAGTGTTTAATTTCAAGATGACACCTAGTACACTCAACATTTCTTTCTGTAACATGTTTTAGATGCATAAATTCCACATCTTTATACCTTGCAAGCTTTTCAGGCTCTCCATGGCAGACAACGCAAAATTCCTGTGGAACATCTCCATTGCCTCTTATTGCATCAAGATGACATTTCTGGCAGGGAACTCCCCTTCCAACAAAATCCTTGTGATTGTAAGTTATATTCTGAAATTTAATATCTCGTTTAGGAACTTCGTGGCAAAGAGTACACCTTGCCTGGGTTTCAAGGAGATTTTTGTCTTCATTTATTCCTTTAAAATGGCAGACAAAACAGCTGTTCTCTGTAACTGCAATGTGTGTACCCTGGACAATCTGCGAATGGCATGAGGTGCATCTTAACTTCTTACCCCTTCTCATTTTAGTTAAATGGACTGTATGGTCAAAAATTATTCCTTGCTTGAATATTACTTTTCCTGTCAGAAGCCTTGTTGAATGGCATCCCTTTCTGAGGCAGGAAGCATCTTCTATCTCAGCATATGGTTTTGTGCTGTAAGTTCCTGTTACCCATTTTACTACCTGGGTTGCCGCCTGAAATTTCCCCTTGACCTCTTCCCTGAATCCCGGAGGGTAATGACAATCAACGCATGGAACCGTATTATGTTTTGAGGTTTTCCAGGCATTGTAATATGGCCTCATGATATGACAGGATCTGCAGAAGTAGGAGCTTGTGCTGAATTCAATAAATGTAATAAAAAAAACAATTACTACCAAGAGACAGGTGCCAAGGAAATAATAAATCCTTGGAGAAAAATGCATCACATCTTTTTTATCAACAGGGAAATGAACTCCAATATACTCAAAAAACCTTCTCCATTTTGCTTTTGATTTCTCTCTTTTCTCGATTAAAGACTCACGTTCTTCTGAGAGCCTTTTGACTATATTTACAAATTTATTTAAACTTAATGGTTTAACAAAATAATCTGAGGCGCCAGCCTTTATCAACTCAACAGCCGATTCCTCAATCCCCTGCCCTGATGTAACTATTACAAATGAATTGGGAAATTTCTGTCTTATCTCATTTAATACTTCAATGCTGTTTCTGTCAGGTATGTGATAATCAAGGATTACTATGGCTGGAGATTCATCCTTTACCTTTCTCAAACCATCTACTGCACTGCGAGAAATGATTACATCGTAACCCTCTCCCTCGAGCCTGATTTTTAAGGTCTCGCAACTTTTTTCATCATTATCAATTATTAATATTTTTTCGTTCATTACTAATTTTCACCTATAAATATTATATTTTTCTTTGCGATATCCTACTCGTAGAACTATCATGCAAATCAGAAACTGTCAAAAGCAATTTTAGTGCCAAAAATAATAAAAACAACTGTTTATGAATTAATTAGCTGTTTTTATTAACTTTATTTAAAATCTAAAAATTTTTTATTTAGTTTTTATTTTGTCAAAATATTATTTTTGATGACAAATTGTCATAGAATTTTTCAATTTCTTACCGTTTTCCTCTGACTCCATATTTTTCCCATATCTGGTCAAGCACAGCCTTTGATTCTTTCAAAATAGTTTCTGAATATTCAAAGTTATGAACGCCCTTACCTTTAAGAATTAAATTATAATTGCTTAAAGCTTCATTAAACACTTTCTTGTCATCTGTCACATCCTTGCCCATTTCTCTCTGTGCAAAAATAAGAGCAAGCTCATCTTTATCAATCAATGATTTTACTTCTCCAAGCATTTTTGAAATTTTCCCTTTCCAATCATCTAACATATTTCCATATTCCTTGCTATGACATTCAACGCATTTCCCTTTCATAACATTGATTGAATGTTCCTTGCCAATATTATGGCATCCGCTGCAGCCAATATCAGCTTGTGCCATCAGGCTTGGTTTTTTTTCTTTTTTCTTAAAACTATTAACATTGCCGTAATAAAGCTGGTACTGAAGGTTGTGGCAGCGCGAACACTGGGCTTTTTTATCATCGTGATGACAACCAACGCACCCCTTCTTGTTTATTTCAGTCTTTTTGTGAACTTTCAATGAATGGCACTGCACGCATTCAAGCCCGATATCATTTATGTGGTGGCTATGGGGAAAATCTATTTCCTGGAATTCAAATTTCTCTCTGGTTTTAATAAGCTTGTGACACATAATATTGCAGTAAGCATCAGAGAATTTTAATATCTCGCTTCTTGATGGAGGGGTAAAATCCTTATTCACCATCTTCATTGCTTCATCAATCATATCATTTGATGCCTTTAAAAGTTTTACAGCATATTCTACATTATGGGCACCTCTGCCTTCCTTTACAAAATTGTAGTTATATTTTGCATTCTCAATAAGCTGCTTTTCCTTTGAGATGTCTTTTCTGATTTTTCTAAAAGAACCAACTATCCCATCAGCATTTTCAATTCTTGGACCAAGTTCATTTAATATTTTGTTTATCTCAGCTTCCCATACATCAAGCATCTGGTCATATCCTGTGGTATGGCATGCAATACACGACCTTTTGTCTGCTTTAAAACTC
This sequence comes from Candidatus Schekmanbacteria bacterium RIFCSPLOWO2_02_FULL_38_14, assembly GCA_001790855.1. Lineage (NCBI taxonomy): Bacteria > Candidatus Schekmaniibacteriota > Candidatus Schekmanbacteria bacterium RIFCSPLOWO2_02_FULL_38_14. Next base: position 45,268 of record MGDH01000036.1, read on the forward strand.
TTATCTCCCAGGATATGAGTCCCTTTAACAGTTTCAACCTGTGTATGGCATCCATCGCAGGCAACCTGTGCAGCAAACATACGGCTTGGAATGTTTTCAATCCCTCTGCCCGTTGCACCCATATACATCTCTTTCTGTGCTGAATGGAGCTTGCTGTGACACCCCTCACAGGAAATCTCAAGAGTCTTTACCATCTTTACATTTTTGTGTTCAATTGGTGTATGGCAAGAGAGGCAGTCTATTCCATGTTTCTTAACATGATTATCATGTATAAACTGATGGTCCTCATATTTTTCCATTCTTTCAACATGACATGAATGGCATTTCTCTTTTGGGGCGTTTCCTTCTCCTTTGACTACATCCACATGGCATTTGCTGCACGTAACTCCTGTTCTCAAGTACTGTGTGAGGTCAACCATAAATCCACCGTGTTCAACAACTCCCTTTGGGCTTCCATGGCATGAAGGACATCCTGTTACTGCCTCACCCTTTGCAGCGCCTTTAAAATGACAGATAAAGCAAACCTCGCTTGTAACATCAATATGGCTTCCCTGAACTATCTGTGAATGGCAGCTCGTGCATCTGAGCATTTTTCCTCTCTTAATGCCGCTTAAATGTTGTTTATGGTCAAACTCAATCTTTCCTTTAAATTTTATTTTACCGGGCAGCATTTTTGTCTCATGGCATCCCGACTGAAGGCAATTACTGCTCGGAATTTCTGTCCTTGGCCTTGGATTATAAGAATTTGCAAAATACTTTATTGTTGAAACCAGCATCTTAAAACTATTATATTCGTGGCACTTCATGCAACTGACATTTTTATGGGAAGATGTCTTCCATTGCTCATAATATGGTTTCATATAATGACAGTTGAGACAAAATGTTGGGTTTTTTGTCCTGTAAAAAACAAAAATATTCAGAGCTATTGCAAAAGCTATTAACCCTGAAATAATAAGAATTATCTTCCTCTTCCTCTGCCAGATACCATTGCCGATTTTTTTTATACTGTTAACCATAATCTTTTCAAAATTCCTGTGGGTAGCCGCAGGCTTTAGCCTGCGTCCAAAAGAAGTTCAAATTCCAAAGCTCAAAGTTCAAATGAATTCCAAAGCTCAAAATCAAATAAAGTTCAGATACCAATAATGTTTTCTTCTTTGGATTTTGGACTTCATTTGGCATTTGAATTTTGAAATTTGGATTTTAAACCCCGAACGCTTAACCTTTCGCCTCTCTCTTTTTCATTATCCTCTCATACTCCAGCGGATGTTCCTCCAGCATTTCTTCTTTTGTCAACCTTCCATTCCACCATACCCAGCTCATTGGAAATACTCTGGGGTTCAGGTGGACATTATAAAAATGCCATATAAGAATTGCTAGGGCACAGAGCAATCCTTCATCGCTGTGCGCCTCTTTTGCAATATCAACAACAAACTTTCCAAATAAATTAATTGAATTAATTTCAAACCACATAATTATCCCTGAGCCTATCATTACAATACAACCCCAGTAAACTGCCCAGTAGTCAAATTTTTCAATGTATGAAAATCTTCCAAATTTTGGTCTTTCACCTGAATAACCAAAGAAATATTTTATCATCTTTATTACATCAAAAAAGTCCTTTGGTTTTGGAATGAGTTCAATAAAATCATTTCTTCCCTGCCTGAAAAAAAGAGTATAAATCACACAGTGATATGCAAACATTATTGTCAGGCCTATTGCGCCCATCCTGTGGAGAATAGTGATAACCTTTATTCCTCCCAGTGAATTTATAATAAAGGAACTTATGCCGGCTTCATGAAATTTCTCAGGCATGCCGGTTATGATTAAAAGAAGAACGCTTGCAAACAATGTCATGTGCTGAAGTCTAAAGTTCAATCCAAACCTTAAAAAAGTTTCTTCTTTTTCCTCTTCAAGGACTTTCTTTTCTTCTATTTTCTTCTTTCTTAAAAACTCCTTTACGACTTCTTCCCTCGCTCCTTTAACACGGGCAATCAGAGCGTTAGCCATTTCATCAGCAACATCGTCGCTTATCCCATCCTCAGTTTTCTTTTCGATATCTCTAATTATGCTTTTTTTTATCTCTTCCTTGAGATGGGTTTCATTGCTTCCGGAAACTTTCTGGTTAGAAAACTGTTGTTCCTCTTTCTTGTTTTCATCTGATTTTTCCATAATCAAAAAAACTCCAAAAGTCATAACTTCAGAACTTGCCCAAATTACTTATCAGTTTTTTTCTTTTTTCTTTCTTCTGTAAAGGTCAAAGAAAATATGTGTAATAAGCGCAATCATTGTTGAAATTGTTAACCACTTAAATCCCTGCGCTACATAAAATATTATCCCAGCTTCTTTTTTCTTTGGATTTACATGAATTTTACCCTTTGCAAAATTGATGTTTGCACCAGGATGGCACTTGCCGCACATCGCCGGAATATTTGCTTTGTTTATCGAAGACTTCGGGTCAATTGACGGTCTTATATCATGGATGCCATGACAGCTTGAGCAGTTTGCAACAGTTGTGGAACCAAACTCGCTTGCCACCCCGTGAAAACTCTCTTTAAAGGTTTCAACCTGTTCAGTCTCAATTCCGTATTTTTTCATTATCTCAACCTTTGAATGGCACTTTGAACAGGACCCTGATATATGCTCTTTTGATACAGTTGATTTCGGGTCATTAGGTCTTCTTATGTTATGCTCTCCGTGGCAGTTGGTGCAAACAGGAACATCCTTGTTACCTTTTTCAAACATTACACCGTGAATGCTTTCTTTGTATTCAATGTAAATATTCAGATGGCATTTTGCGCATGTCCTTGGAAGATTGTTTCTTGCAACCTGAGAAAGCCCGTCTGATGGTTTGAAAATGTTATGATTTCCGTGACAATCCTGACAAACAGGAGCCTTTTTGTTTCCTAAAAAAAATTCCTTTCCATGAACGCTGTCTTTGTATTCAGCGTATTTATCGCTTTGAGGTGCTCCTGCTATATTGCCTATAAAATGACACTGTTTTGAACAGTTAACAGCTTTTATCTCTCCCCTGTGAGGAATCTCTGTAATATCAGTATGGCAGTCAGTACACTCTCTTTTCCCGTGTACAGATTCCCTCAGTATCTTCTCGTTAATGTACAAATCCCGTACCTTCCCGCTCTCAAGAATCTTTCTGAAATCGGGTTTCCCGTGACAGGTGGTACATTTCTTGAGTTCTTCACAGTAAGCCCTCCCACCTACTAATAAAATAGTCCCCAATAAAATTAATCTTAAAAGTTTCTTCATAATACCTAATTTATTCCAATTGTCATTGCGAGCGAAGCGAAGCAATCTCACAAATCCCCCCTTATCCCCCCTTTACAAAAGGGGGGATGGGGGGATTGCTTCGTCGCTATCGCTCCTCGCAATGACATTAAAGCTGACCTTTGTTATTGAGCAGAATCAATCTTTGTTTCTTTCATCAGCTCCTCATACTCCAGCGGATGCCTTTCCTTCAGATCCTTTAGCAACATCCTCCCATTAATCCACGTCATATCCATTGGGAAAACATCAGGGTTCAGATGTGCGTTATACTGATGCCAGAGAAAGAGAACTAAAAAAGCAAGAGTCCCCTCATAGCCATGGACCACTAGGGTTACATCCATAACCCATTTAGGCATAACTGCCATTGAGAAATCCTTAAACCACAAAATAATCCCTGTTGCTCCCATGAAAAAAGTACCAGTTATAACCCCCCAGTACTGGAATTTCTGGATGAAGTTGAATTTCTCAAACCTGGCTTTCTCATTGCTTAACTTTAAATAATATTTCATTGTCATCATTAAGTCCTTAAAATCCTTCAGCCGTGGCTTAAATTTTAAAAATTCCCGGTGGAATTTTTCTGTAAAAAGTACTTGAAAAAAATGCCAGGTAACGGTAAGGATAAGGACAACTGCAAAGACCCTGTGTATTCTTCCCCGCATTTTGAACCCGCCTTCTAAATTAATCAGCATTTCCCCCCATGAGGTGTCGTGGTACATAAGAGCAAATCCTGTAAGAGATAAAATTATCATTGAAGTAAATAACAGAACGTGCTGAAGACGGAAGGTCAGATTGAATCTTATTACAAAACTCTCTTTTCTATTATTCATGATTGTTATCCTTGTCAAAAATTATCTTTTAGCGGGGTTAGAAAACCCCGCCTATCGATAGGCGGGACATTCTTGTCCCGCAGATGTTACAATTCTACCGCTTCCTCCTGAAATACCCATACAATTCCAGCGCAACATAACTAACAAAACAGACAATCAGTATACTTATAAACCATATATAAAACTGCCTTACATAGTATTTGCCTAAAGAACTTTCCTTCTTTGCCTCAACATGTATTTTTCCAATAGCAAATTTTCCTGTTGCTCCCGGATGGCATTTCCCGCAGGTTTTGGGTAAATTATCTTTATTGATTAGCGAATTTTTATCAGAAGATGGAAGTATGTTGTGGTAACCATGACAGCTTGCACAATTTGCAACAGTCACTTCCCCGAATTTGCTCGCCATTCCGTGATAGCTGTCAAGATAGGTTTTGTATCTTGCTCCCGGGATTCCGTACTTCTCAGTCAGTTTTACATCTGAGTGACAGACCGAGCAAGTTTCAGGAATATTTTTTGGAGCAACCTTTGAGGAAGGTTCAGAAGACGCTGCTATTGTATGTTCTCCGTGGCAATCAGTACACACAGGAGAATCCTTAATGCCACTTAAAATTGCCTTCCCGTGGATGCTCTCCACATACTGGCTATAGACTGAATCATGACACCTAGCGCATACCTTTGGAATATTCGCTTTGTTCTTCAAGGATTTTGGATCATCAGCAGGTTTTATTTCGTGGGCCCCATGGCAGTCGCTGCAAACAGCAGAAACAATAAGCCCCTTCTCCGTAATTGCACGTCCATGAATGCTTTTTTCGTATGATTTAATAAACTCTATTCCCGGCAGATTATATTTTTTTACAATTCTCTGGTCCTCATGACACTTTGTACATGTCTTTATCTGTTTCGCCGGTGAAGTTGAACACTCGGGGTCATCTGCACAGAGAATATAATGCTTTCCATGACAGGTTGCACATCCCGGAACATTTCTGTCGCCTTTGATAAATTCCCTTCCGTGCACACTTTGAGCAAAGCTTGCAAATTCTTTTTCGTGGCACGTCTTGCACTCAACTTTTTTCAGGGATTCTTTGTGAGGAAAATCTTTGATGTCTTTTAAATCATCATGGCAATAAATGCATCTTACATTTTTATGAACTGACCTGTTGAATTCCTTGCCCTCTACGAAAAGCAAAATCTCTTCGCCTGTTGCAGATTTTCTTGAAAGGCTTTTATCCTCATGGCATCCAAAACATTCCTCATTTGAAACACCGGCAGTCTGGCTTGAAGCCTTTAAAGGTAAAAAAATGATTAAAATCATCAGAAACATTGCTACAGGAAAATTCTTAAGCATTTTCTTCGCTCCTCTTTTCTATCTCTCCAAGTTCAAGCGGATGCTCATGTTCCATATCCTCCCTTGAAATTTTTCCGTTAAGCCAGATCCAGTTCATTGGGTAAACATCAGGATTAAAAATTACATAGTAGAAATGCCATACAATTATTGCCAGTGTTGCAAGCCAGGCTTCATAATAATGGATAACCTCTGAAACATCTGAAATCCATTTTGGAAAAAATTTCATTGTCTCAACTTCAAACCATAAAATAAAACCTGTGATTACCATCACAATCGTTCCCCATACCAGTGCCCAATACTCACTCTTTTCTATATAATTAAATCTCTTAAATCTCGGTTTCTCAGATGTTATCCCTAGCAGATACTTAATGTTCTGAAATACATCTATCGCATCTTTAACTACAGGAAACATCTCCTTCAGCTCATACCTCCCTCTTCTTGTAACAAGAAGAAAGTAAATATGGTAAATGGCAGCGCCAATCATAACAAGGGCTGCCAGCCTGTGAATAAGCCCTCGCAGATTCATTCCTCCCTCAACAACCCTCATTGGTGTTACCCACCACGCATCAGGGAATTTAAGGGCAAATCCTGTAATGACCAGAATTATGAAACTTGTTAGAAGAAGAAGATGCTGGATTCTTTCTGACAGATTGAAGCGCTCATACCATATCCCTGACACTGAATGATAAGTCCTTTTACCTGAAAGGGATACAAGAAGCTTTTTAAGAAAATCAAGACCGTTATGAAAAGCCATCCCGCCTATAGTAAATATGATAAGAACAATATAGAACCATTTCACATAAAACACAATTTTTGTTCCTATCTCTCCCTCTAAAGAAGGAATTACATGGATTGCACCTTTAGCAAAGTTTTTGCCCGCACCCGGATGACACTTGCCGCAGGTTACCGGCAGGTTATTTTTATTGATTGTTGATTTTGGGTCAGAAGAAGGAAGTATGTCGTGGACTCCGTGGCAACTTGCACAGTTTGCAACAATGTGTGAGCCGCCTCTTTTAGCAAGCCCGTGAAAACTGTCAAGATAGCTTGAGACCCTCTGCGCAGCTACTCCGTATTCTTCTGTCAGCCTTATTCCGGAATGGCATTTCGGGCAAGTTGTAAGAGAAATAGCTACCTCTGAAACAGAAGATTTTGGATCAATATGTGATTTTATTGCATGAATCCCATGGCAATCAGTACAGACCGGAGCATCAGATACTCCTGCTTTGGCAGCCTTCCCGTGAATACTCTCTTCAAAGACTTTATAAATACCAAGATGACATTTACCACAGGTACTTGATGTATTTTTTCTTGAAACCAGAGAATCCGGGTCATTAGGAAGCCTCATATTGTGATTGCCATGGCAATCTATACAAACTGCTGCCATTGTTGCACCGCCGGCAACTGCTTCACCATGGATGCTTTTCTTATATGCCTGATAAGGGTTTACAGTCAAAACCCCTTTCTGTTTTTCAACGAATTTTAAATCTCCGTGACATTTGCCGCACATATTCGGGATATTTACTCTGGAAACCTGAGAATCGGGGTCATTTTTACTTTTAATGTCGTGTCTCCCGTGGCATGACTGACAACGCGGAGCATCAGCAATTCCTTTTGCCATAGCCTCTCCGTGAAGGCTTTTATCATATACAGCCTTTGAATCCTTATGGCAGACACTGCAGTCAACAGACGCAAGAGGTGTTTTGTGGGGAAACTTAGAAATATTCTGCAGATCCTGATGGCACTCAGAACAGGCAAGTACTGAATGAATTTCAATCTTTATTTCTGAGTGGCAGTCTGAGCACGGATTATTATTCTTTGCCTCAACTCTAAAAGAAAAGAACAAACATACAGTTATTAATAATATAGTATAAACTTTTTTTTTACTTGCATTCATATTCTATGCTCTATCAAAATAAATCACATAGGTTTAGAGTATCAAAAGTGAAACCATTAAATCAATGCCAAAAATCCAATTTCTGACAGCTAAAAGCCAAAAGAAAAATAGGGGGTGTTAGATTTTCCCAGTATAAAACTAGGTTCCAACACCCCCCCCTTCTACAACCCTCAAAAGCCTCAGCCCTTCCACCATCCAACACAAACCCATCCTTCTCTAATCTTCATAGCTTAATGGGGGTTGGTTCTTTATCATTTTCAGACTCCCAAATATCTTTTTCTTTTTTTTGAAAGAAAACACATTTTTCATAATTCTCAGACAAGCAGTATTCCTTTATTTCTTTTTTGCTCGGCATCTTAATCCCCTCTAAAAATGCCTTGCAAATCTTTATAGGTTCATCAGAGTAATAAGGACATTTCATAAAAATAAGCTTAAATCCCAAAGCTCCGGATTTTTTCATTTAAACTTTTTAAAAAACTTACTAACTTTAAAAGTTGTAGCATAATCTATGCCAAAAAATAAAAGAATCAGCTAAAATTTCTAACCAATTGTTTTACAATAAGATCCTAACTTTCAACTAAAGCGGGGGAAAAAGGTATTGTCTTAAAAACGACAAAGGGTTTTGTCGTTTCAGAGAATGGTTTTTTTATAATGGATTTCCTACATTTTGGTAGTTATTTCACCTTTGATATTTTCAGAGTCAATCTCTTTCAATTTATCTTTAGTAATTCCATAATTCTTTATTTTTCTGTAAAAGGTCTTGCTGCCAATTTTTGCCTGTACCAGTGCCGCCCTGACATTTCCATCGCACCTTTTCATTAACTCAGCTAGATACTTTTTCTCATTCATCCTTAACCATTCCCTGAGCGAAATCCCCTCTGTTTTTAAACCGGTATTGAGAAAATCAATTTTCTTTTCCTCTGTTTTTTTATGAGATACAGGCAAATCTATTTTGGAAATCATCTTGCCTCTTTCCAGAATAACTGCCCTTTCTACAATATTCTCCAGCTCTCTCACATTTCCGGGCCAGTGGTAATGCATCAGAGAATCAAGAACATTCTGTGAAAAGGCATAAATTTCCCTACCTGTTTTTTCACAGTGCTTCTCAAGAAAGTGCAATGCCAGGACAGGAATGTCTTCCAGTCTTTCCCTTAGAGGAGGAATGTTTATAGGGACAACATTCACCCTGTAGTAAAGATCCTCACGGAATTCTCCATTAACAACTCTTTGCTTTAAGTCTTTATTGGTAGCGGCTATTATCCTTACATCAGCTTTTATCGTTTTGTTACCTCCAACTCTTTCAAACTCCATTTCCTGCAAAACCCTTAAAAGCTTAACCTGCATGGCTGGAGTGACATTCCCTATTTCATCCAAAAAAATTGTCCCCTTGTCAGCAAGTTCAAATTTCCCGATTTTCTGCCTTATCGCTCCTGTAAAAGACCCCTTCTCATGGCCAAAAAGCTCGGTCTCAAGGAGAGTATCAGGCAATGCACCGCAATTTATGGCAACAAATTTGTTCTCCTTCCTGTTACTGTTATAGTGAATTGATTTTGCCACCAACTCTTTCCCGGTTCCGGTTTCTCCATAGATTAAAACTGTTGCATCAGTCACTGCCACGCTTGCTATCAGGTCGAAGATTTGCTGCATTTTGTAATTCTTGCTGATGATATTTCCAAATCTGTGCTTTTCCGCTATCTGATTACGCAAATAGAGGTTTTCATCTACAAGTTTCAGATGTTCAAAAGCCCGTTCAACAACAAGCTTAATCTCTTCTGCCTCAAAGGGTTTGGAAAGATAGTCTATGGCACCGGTTTTCATCGCTTTAACAGCAGTTTCAACAGAACCATGGGCGGTCATTATTACCACTGATGTCTGCGGATATTTTTCCTTTATTTTTCCAAGAAGTTCAATCCCGTCCATTCCCGGCATCTTAATGTCCACAACTGCCATCCCAAATGGTTCCTCTTTGAGACATTCCAAAGCCTCAAAACCACTATGGCAGACTTTAACCTCATAGGATTCTCTGCCAAGGACTTTTCGCAAATGTTCACAGATTATTTTTTCATCATCAACAATTAAAATCTTTTTGTTCATTGTAAAACAATGTCCTTTTAAATTAGTATTCAAGGGAATTAGGATACAAAGTAAGGATAAATTCTGTTCCTTTCCCAACCTCACTGTTGACTTTTATCTCACCCTTGTGAAGCTTTACAATCCTCTGGATTATCGCCATGCCAAGTCCCACGCCTTTAGTCTTGGTAGTGAAAAAAGGGTCAAAAATCCTTCCGAGATTCCCTTCTGCAATCCCATGCCCTATATCCCTTATTCTAACCTCAGAATAATCCATCCCTTTGCCGGAAAGGTTTTTTGTTGATATCATTATCTCTCCGCCTTCAGGCATTGCTTCAATGGAGTTTTGAATCAGGTTGATAAAAACCTGCTTTATTTTCATGCCGTCTATTCTTATATACTTCTTGTCTCCGCAAAAGTCTCTTTTTATCTTTGTATGATTTTTCTCAAAAATTTCATCCATACTGGTAAGAACTTCATCTAATATTTCATCTATATCACATTTAAATATATCTAATTTCATGGGTTTTGAAAAATCCAAAAGATCCTCTACAATAGTGTTTAGGCTTTTTACTCCTTCCATTATATTTTCAATAGTCTCCCTGCACTCCTTGTTACCCTCGGTCTCATATTTAACCAGACTAATCCCCATACTTATATTCTGCAACGGATTCTTTATCTCATGGGCAACACCGGCTATCATTTCTCCCATCGCAGACAGCCTTCTTGACTGCTCGATTTCCTCATTCATTTCTTTCTGCTCGGTGATATCTCTTACATATTTTATCACCTGTGTTGTCCTTCCTTCACTGTCCTTTAATGGAAATGTCAGCATTGACCAGTATCTCTTTCCCTCTGATTCTTTTTTTACAATCCTTTCTCCTGTTGAAGACTTGCCTGTTGTCATAGTTACCTCTACCGGGCATCCCTCGCAAACTCCGTCTTTATCAGTAAATTTCTCATAACAGAGCTGTCCGATTAATTCATCTTCAGATTTCCCTGACATTCTTACCTGTCCTTTATTGACAGCAACCACACGATAGTCCTTGTCCATGATAGAAATGCCATCAGTAATCCCATCAAACAGCGCCTGAAGACGGTTCTTTGCCTCTAAAACCTTTTCTCCCCATGTCATCTTCTCTTCAGCCTTGACTCTCTTTATGTTAATTGTTATCAGATAAATACTTCCGCAGAAAAGGACTAAAACCACAAGCCCTGTCATGAAAAGAATGTTCCTGTTGCTTTGCTTTATCAGGCTTATTACATTTGAATAAGGGGAAGAAACCGCTATTGACCAGTTTGCAATTCTCATTCCTTTTTCGCTCAGGCGAGGAATATATCTCTTATCAAAAATTTTTATTGGGTAATAGGCAATTATTTTTTTTCCTCCAGTCTTTACAAAGTATTCCTTTGTCCCTATTTCACCTCTCACCATCCTTTTTTCATTTTCAAAGCTTTCATGACATTGAAAACAGGTTCCATCGTTTTTAAATATATTTCTCCATATCATCTCGGGATGAGAAGGATGGTAGAGCAGCGTCCCATCTTCATTCAGAATCCATGCATACCCTATAACCCCTCTTTTAATGGGTTTTGAAAAAGTCTGTGCCAGTTCCTTAACATCTATATAGCATACCAGAATCCCTAAAAATTCCTTGCCTTCTCCAATTTCAGTTTTAGTCTGTTTATGTATTGGGAAAGAAATGATTATTTCCCTTCTTCCTTTATTCATGGTAGCCTTTGATATAAATGGCTTCAAGGTTTGCTTTGAAAAAACAAAAAAGTCCTTATTGTCAAACGAATTAATATCCTTGTTTTTCAATGACTCAGGTGTTGGATATTGAGACAACATCTCCCCTTTTGCGTTTATAAAAGCAGTACTGATAATTATTGAATCAAACTGTAAATTTGAAAAAAGCTTATTTAAAAGAGGTGTCGTTTCTTCTAATTCTGAAATATTCCTGCCTAAAAAAAATGCTGCAAGATTAAGCTCATCCAGTGTTTTTTTAAAAAAACTCTCAATAAGTATTGCAACTTCGTGTGCCACAATTAACTGCTGGGAATTAAATTGGCTGGCAATCTCCTTTTCAGAGGATTTCTGAACATTGAAAGCAACAACTAAAATAATACCTATCACAAGTGCTATGATAACCGCTAATCCTGTATTGTTTTTCATGGTTTTTATAAATCTGGAACATCAATATTCCAGCCAAAGATTATTTTAAATCCAAATACCAAAATATAAATATCAAATCAAGTTTAAAGACTTATAATACTCATTAATAAGAATAAACTCAAATCCCAAAAAAGTAGGGACCTGACTTCAGGATTGATATTTGACAGGGTATTAGAAAAGACCTTTAAGGGAGAATCTATTATTCTTTATTGAACGGCTCATGACATGTGTAACATATAAATGGATTCAGCTTGCACTCAAGCTTCAGCCCGATTTTTTTGCAGCTAAATATAATCTTACTCTTGCCCGGTCTTTGACAAATTAACTCTTTGTTTTATTTCTAATTTCCATCAGGCATGAGAGAATAGCAAAGCCAAGACAAACATAGGCAAGCTGTAATAAATTTGCTGGATTGACTACTTCGAGGATTTCGATTTTTCCTGCTTTAAAAATTATCCCTAAAAAAACACTTATTGCTGAGACAATTGCCAGAATATTTGTTATAAGATTCATAGCTAAACCCTCCTTTATAATAATTGTTAATTAAGAAATCAAAAAATTTTAGATGAATTTATCTCAAAACCATGGATGCCTTTTAAAATTATCTTGAATAGTCTTGTTCTTGAAAAACCTCAAAAAGAAATAAAAATTATATAATTCACAATTTAAGATAAGTTGAATATATAGAATAAGTCAAGATAAAAGTATAAAAAAATTTATTGATTTAATATGGGCCTGGGGTGACTCGAACACCCGGCCTACAGATTAGGAATCTGCCGCTCTATCCTACTGAGCTACAGGCCCAATTTCAATTGCTAATGACAAATAACAAAAACCAAACTACAAAATAAATCTAAATAAAAAATGTTAAAATTAAAAGCAAAAAATTTCAGATTCTAAAATTTAACACAAGAAGTATTTAATTTATTTTGTTTTGTGCTTATGTTGAATTTTGCGACTTGACATTTGGATTTTTTTATCACTTCACCCTCTTAATCTTCGCCCCCAACTTCTGAAACTTCTCCTCTATCCTTTCATACCCCCTGTCAATATGGTACACTCTTGATACAATTGTTTCATTCTGCGCTGCAAGCCCTGCAAGTATCAGGCTTGCACTTGCCCGCAAATCTGTAGCCATAACCTGCGCTCCGCTTAAATACTTTACACCCTTGACAACTGCTGAATTGCCGTCAACAGTTATATCAGCGCCCATTCTTAAAAGCTCGCTCACATGCATCATGCGGTTTTCAAAGACTGTTTCAGTAACAACGCTCATTCCGTCTGCAAGGCACATCAAAGCCATAAACTGCGCCTGCATGTCTGTTGGAAACCCGGGATATGGCGAAGTCTTTACATCAGTTGCCTTTATCTTTTCAGGACTCACAACCCTTATCCAGTTATCCCCTTCAGTCACCTCTATTCCTGTCTCTCTCAGCTTGAGAATCAGGGAATGACAGTGTGCTGGTACGCAGTCTTTTATAAGAATATTCCCGCACGTAATTCCTGCTGCAAGCATAAATGTCCCTGTCTCAATCCTGTCAGGCATTATCCTGTGCTCAAACGGGCTCAGACTTTCAACACCTTCAATCTCAATTCTTCCTGTTCCGTCTCCTGTAATCCTTGCGCCCATTTTCCTTAAAACCTCTGCAAGCTCTGGAATCTCAGGCTCGCAGGCTGTGTTTTCAATAACTGTAATCCCTTCTGCCAGAACCGCAGCCATCATAAGGTTTTCAGTTCCTGTTACAGTGGGAATGTCAAAATAGATGTTCCCTCCCTTAAGTTTTTCTGCTGATGCAATAACATATCCATGTTCAAGCTGAATCTCTGCCCCTAAAGCTTCAAGTCCCTTAATATGTAAATTTATAGGGCGCGCGCCTATTGCACACCCGCCCGGAAGAGAAACCCTTGCCCTGCCATACCTTGCGACAAGAGGACCTAAAACAAGGACTGAAGCCCTCATTGTCTTAACATGCTCATAAGGAGCTTCGCAGGAATTTATCCTTTTTCCATCAACAAGAAAATTACCTTCTGCATCCATGCTGATTTCAGCCCCGATATGTTTCAGAAGTTTTATAAAAGTATCAACATCTTTTAAACGTGGAACATTTTTTATAACATTCACACCTTCACAAAGCAGAGTTGCTGCCATTATAGGAAGTGCTGAATTCTTTGCCCCGCTTATTCTGACCTCTCCTTTAAGTCTTTCACCGCCATTTATAACTATCTTATCCATATCTCAGCCACCCTGTCTTTCCCTGAGTAGTCCCTGTTAATTTTCACTTCACTATATTCTTTATGTGTTCTAACAATCTCTTTAATCCCTTCAGCCTGGTCCCCGCCTATTTCCAGCATAATGAATCCATCATCACACAGGCAATTAAAAGCTTCACCTATAATTTTTCTGTAAAAGCATAGTCCATCCTCTCCCCCATCAAGAGCTATTCTTGGCTCCCATTTTGAAACCTCAGGGGATAACCTGTCAATCTGCCCTGAAGGAATATATGGAGGGTTTGAAACTATAAAGTCAAATTTTAAATCTTTGGCAAAAGGTGTAAAAAGGTTACCCTGAACAAATATTATTCTGCCAGCAACACCATTTCTTTCAGCGTTAATCCTTGCAACTTTCAAAGCATTTGCTGAAATATCAGTTGCGATTATACTTGCTGATTTTAATTCCTTTGCAATAGAAACAGCAATGTTTCCACATCCTGTTCCTATATCAAGAATCTTTAATGGTTCGTTGTTTATATTTTTATCTTTTGCCCGTGCAATAACTTTTTCAATTAAACCCTCTGTTTCAGGCCTTGGTATTAAAACATTTTTGTTCACAAAAAAATCAAGGGACCAGAATTCCTGGTTTCCAAGTATGTACTGTACCGGCTCTCTCTTGCTTCTCCGTTTTATGAGCTCATTGTAATTTTCAAGTTCCTGCGAGGATAAATTTCTTTCAAGGCCTGCATAGAGTTTTGCCCGTCTAATTGCAAGCATACTTCTCATAAAAACCTCACAGTCAATCCCAGGCTTTTCCATATTTAAACCTTCAAGAAATTCCCTTGCTGTCCTCAGAGCTTCAGCTATTGTAGGATTAAAGTTCTTATGAGAATTATCAATAAAATTTACTTCACTGTGCATTTTCATTCTCACCTACAAAGCTTTCCTTTAAAGCCTGTGTCTGGTAGTATGTTATCAGTTCATCAATAATCCCATCAATCTCACCGTCCAGGATTTTATCAAGATTGTGCAGTGTTAAACCTATTCTGTGGTCAGTAATCCTGTCCTGAGGAAAATTGTAGGTTCTTATTTTCTCACTCCTGTCTCCGGTTCCTACCTGACTCTTTCTCTGCTGGGACCTCTCAGCCTGCTGCTCTTTTCTCATCCTGTCAAGAAGTCTTGCCCTGAGTATCTTCATTGCCTTTGCCTTGTTTTTATGCTGTGACTTTTCATCCTGACAGGTTACCACCATCCCTGTCGGTATGTGTGTAACCCTCACTGCAGAATCAGTTGTATTAACGCTCTGTCCTCCGGGACCAGAAGAACGGAACACATCTACTTTAACCTCATCGGGGTTTATCTGTATATCCACCTCTTCTGCTTCAGGCAAAACTGCAACGGTAACAGTCGATGTGTGAATCCTTCCGCCTCCTTCAGTAGAGGGAATTCTCTGAACCCTGTGAACACCGCTTTCATACTTCAACTGGCTGTAAACATTTTTACCTTCAATCAATGCAATAACTTCCTTTACCCCGCCGATTCCTGTTAAACTGGAACTCATTACCTCAACCTTCCATTTCTTTCCTTCAGCATAGCGGGAATACATTCTGAAGAGTTCAGAAGCAAAGAGTGCGGCTTCTTCGCCTCCGGCACCTGCCCTTATCTCAACAAGAATATTCTTTTCATCATTCGGATCCATGGGAAGCAATAGAAGTTTGAGATTTTTTTCAATCTCAACAATAGCAGAATTCAGCCTCTCTATTTCATCCTTTGCAAGCTCTTTCAGTTCCTCGTCTTTTTCATCACTTAAAATTGTCTTGTTCTCTCCAAGCTCTTTAGTAGCTTTCTTGTACTGGCGGTAAATTTCTATAATCTTTGACAGCTCCGAATGTTCTTTTGCGTATTTGGAAAATTCTGCAGGATTGCCCAGCGTTTTAGGGTCGCTCATCAGCATGGCAAGTTCCTCAAACCGTTTTTCTGACCATTCTAATTTTTCAAACATATTTAATCCTCAGTCCTAAAAATTTATACTTTGTTTTATTGAGCACAAAGTCAAAATTTAATGCTAGTCATAATAAAATCCTAAATTCTAATATCTAAATTCCCTGCCTGCCGGTAGACAGGTAAACAAATTCAAAATTCAAATACCAAAATCCTAAACTTTTTCTTGTTTAGGCCATTTCTATTTTGAACATTTATGCTTGTTTAGAATTTAGGATTTTGTAGCCCAAGGCAATATGCCTTTAGCTTAACAGAAGGCTATCCTGCTGTTTGCAGAAACACCATGAGGGCTTCTTTTGCGGATGAATACAGGGAGAAAAAATTACAAAACTTCATTACAGGTAAAAATTTATCAGTTTTTTTCTGCGTCTTTTTTCTTGTATTTTCTCTGAAACCTCTCAACCCTTCCTGCTGTGTCAACAAGCTTCTGCTTTCCTGTGAAAAATGGATGGCAGTTAGAGCAGATTTCTATTCTTAAATCCTTCTTTGTTGACCTTGTTTGAATAACTCCACCGCAGGCACAGCTTATTGTGGTTTCCTTGTATTCCGGGTGAATACCTTTTTTCACTTTCTTCTCCTTCTGCTATTTATACTTTCAAAGATTAGTTTTCTTACTATATTTACAGACCTGGTTTTCTAATTATTATAAATAAAAATTTAAAGCAATATTTTTTTACAGGAAAAATTTTAAGTATTCATTGAGTTTAAAAATTCTTTATTGCTTCTTGTTGCCTTCATCTTTTCTATTAAAAACTCCATCGCATCAACAACTCCCATTGGGTTCAGGAATTTTCTTAAAATCCAAATCTTGTTCAGCTCATCATTTTCCAGAAGAAGTTCTTCTTTCCTTGTTCCTGATCTGCCTATATCAATGGCAGGAAAAACCCTTCTGTCAACAAGCTTCCTGTCCAGGTTAACCTCCATATTCCCTGTTCCTTTAAACTCTTCAAAGATAACTTCATCCATCCTGCTTCCGGTATCTACTAGAGCAGTTGCAATAATTGTAAGGCTTCCTCCCTCCTCAATATTTCTCGCAGCCCCAAAAAATTTCTTTGGGCGCTGCAAGGCATTCGAGTCAACACCGCCTGAGAGTATCTTTCCGCTTGGGGGAACTACTGAGTTGTGAGCCCTTGCAAGCCTTGTTATACTGTCAAGAAGTATCACCACATCCTTTCTGTGCTCTACCAGTCTTTTTGCCTTTTCTATTACCATATCAGCAACCTGAACATGCCTTGAAGGAGGTTCGTCAAATGTAGAGCTGACAACCTCACCTTTAACTGAACGCTGCATATCAGTAACTTCTTCAGGACGTTCATCAATCAGCAAAACTATGAGAATAATCTCAGGATGATTTTGGGTTATGCTGTTAGCAATAGACTGAAGAAGCATTGTTTTGCCTGTTCTTGGAGGAGCAACAATCAACCCTCTCTGCCCTTTGCCTATTGGAGTGAGAAGGTCCATAACACGCATTGAAACGTCCTGATGTCCCGGGTTTTCAACCTCAAGTTTTATCTTTTCCTGTGGGTAAAGGGGTGTGAGATTGTCAAAAAGGGTTTTATCTCTTATTGCCTCAGGGGCTTCAAAGTTGATTGCTTCAACTTTTAAAAGAGCAAAATACCTTTCACCCTCTTTTGGAGGCCTGATCTGTCCTGATACTGTATCTCCTGTCCTGAGACTAAATTTTCTTATCTGTGACGGTGAAACATATATGTCATCCGGTCCCGGAAGGTAATTGTAATCTGCTGATCTTAAAAATCCAAAACCATCAGGCAGTGTTTCTAAAACACCTTCTCCATAAATTAATCCGTTCTTTTCAATCTGGGCCCTTAAAATCTCAAAAATCAGTTCCTGTTTCCGGAAACCGCTTATTCCTGAGATATTAAGGTCTTTAGCATAAGAACTCAGTGAGGCTATGGTCATATTCTTGAGTTTGCGAAGGTCCATGCCATCTTCTTTGCTGTCTCTTCTTATGATTTCTTCCTTAACTACCTTAACCTCTTCTCTGATATCTTCCTTTACTTCTTTGACTTCCTTGCTTTCTCTGCTTTCTTTTTTTGTTTCCCTACTACTTGTTCTTGGCATCTTTGTGTTCCCTCAAAAATGTTTATGTTAGGTTAAAAGCTATTTTAAAAAGAGATGTTTTTGGTTAGAATTTTTCCATTAAATTTTGGATTAATCCCTCTGTATGCTAAAACAGGGATGATTGTCTCATGCAGAAAACCTATATTTACAGAACTTAAAAATATCTTTCACATTACAGATTTTTTAACCACTTCTCTTCACAAGGTAGCATTACCCGAAGGAAAAAAATGAGGTTGTTTATTAAAGATTCTTTTTCCTTATAAAGGATAATCGATTTTTTGTCAATAAAAATTTTATATCCACTAATAATTCTCTGTTTTATATAAAATAATTTTAAAATTTTTAAATAAAATTTTCTAACGCAAATAATTCACTATTAAATCTGCATCTCTCTGTTTTAAGTTGACAACCACAAGCTTTTATTCTATTTTTCTTCGAATTCTTAAGAGATTATAGAAGGAGGTTTCAGTTTTAAAAAATGTTTTTATCTGGAAATGAAATAAGGGCGCTTTTCCTCGATTTCTTTGCAAAAAGGGGTCATAAAATCCTTTCAAGCTCTTCCCTTTTTCCACAAAACGACCCCACGCTTCTTTTCACAAATGCAGGAATGAATCAGTTCAAGGAAATTTTTCTCGGAGAAGAAACAAGAGAGTATAAGAGGGCTGCAACGGTCCAGAAATGTGTAAGGGCAGGTGGCAAGCACAACGACCTTGAGATAGTTGGCAAAACCGCAAGACACCATACATTCTTTGAAATGCTTGGAAATTTTTCTTTCGGAGATTACTTTAAGGAAGCTGCAATAGAGTTTGGATGGGAATTTCTCACCAATACCATCAAGCTTCCAGTAGAATCCCTGTGGGTAACAGTGTTTGAAAATGATGATGAAGCACATAATTTATGGAAAAACAGGATAGGACTCCCTGAAAGCAGAATTGTGCGTCTTGGACAGAAACATAACTTCTGGCAAATGGGTGAAATAGGTCCATGCGGTCCGTGTTCGGAAATAATAATTGACCAGGGACCGGATTTTGGCTGTAAGCGTCAGGAATGCAATATAGAATGCGATTGCGGAAGGTATCTTGAGTTGTGGAACCTCGTTTTTATGCAGTTTAACAGGGATGAAAAAGGAAATCTTTCTCCTCTTCCAAAACCAAGCATTGATACAGGAATGGGGCTTGAAAGAATAACATCAGTGGTTCAGGGTGTAAGCTCCAATTTCGAAACAGACCTGCTAAAACCGCTCATTAACACTACCTCTGAAATTGCAGGAAAAGAATACGGCAGAAACCAGTCAAATGACATTTCAATAAGAGTAATAGCAGACCACGTCCGTGCAATCTCATTTCTGATAAGTGACGGAATTCTTCCATCCAATGACGGGAGGGGATATGTCCTTCGCAGGATTTTAAGAAGGGCTTTGCGCCACGGAAACCTGCTTGGAATAAAAAAACCTTTTATGAGCAGGTTGACAGGTGTTCTGATTGAAATGATGAAAGATGCCTATTCTGAACTTGTTGAAGCAAAGGAACTAATAATCAAGCTCACATTAAATGAAGAAGAAAGATTCAGCAACACCCTTAATTGCGGTGTAAAAATTCTAAATGAACTGATGCTGGAGTTGCAGGAAAAAAATTTAAAATCAATACCCGGCAGAGAGATTTTTAAATTATATGATACCTATGGTTTTCCTGTGGACCTTACTCAGGAAATTGCCTCAGATAGAGGCTTCACAATTGATACTGAAGGATTTACATCTGCAATGGAAGAGCAGAAAAGACTTGCAAGGGAATCCTGGAGCGGCACAGGGGGAAAAAGGGTAAAACCTGCCTACAGACAGATAGCTTCTGAAATAAATCCTGTCCAGTTCATAGGATACGAAGCCCGCTCTTCCAAATCAAAAATTTTAAAAATCCTGAAAAATGATACTCCGGTTGACTCTGTTTCAAAAGGAGAAGAATGTGAAATAATCCTTGACAGGACACCCTTTTACGGAGAATCCGGAGGACAGATTGGAGACACAGGAAAAATAATCGGAAATGGTTCCATTTTTGAGGTTTCAGACACGCAGAAGCCACTTCCGGAAATTATAGTCCACATAGGGAAGCTGATAACAGGAGCTTTAATGACCGGAGACCCGGTTGATACAAAAATCAACTCCGGCAACAGGAAGCAAACCCAGCTCAACCATACAGCAACCCATCTTCTTCATGCTGCCTTAAGGGAAGTCCTTGGAGACCACGTCAAGCAGTCAGGTTCCCTTGTAGAGCCAAGAAGGCTCAGATTTGATTTCACCCATTTTTCCCAGTTGACAGATGATGAGATTAAACGGATTGAAATAATTGTTAATGAAAAAATTCAGGAGAATCGCGAAGTTGAAGTCAGTAATATGAATTTTAAAGACGCAGTAAACTCAGGAGCAATAGCTATATTCAATGAGAAATACGGGGATGTGGTAAGGGTTGTTAAAATCTCTGACTTTAGCAAGGAACTCTGTGGTGGAAGCCATATATTGGCAACAGGAGATATTGGTTTTTTCAAAATTACTCAGGAAAGGTCCATAGCCTCAGGGATAAGGAGGATTGAAGCGATAACAGGAATGGCAGCACTTGAGTACATACAGAAAAAAGAAAAGGAGATAGCAGAAATCTCCAGTTTGCTCAAAGCAAAACCTGATGATATTATCCCTAAAATAAAAAAATTAGCCGAGACAATCAAAGAGTGTGAGCGCCAGATAGAAAAGCTCAGAAATGAAGGAACAAGGGATAATGTAAATGACATAATATCTTCAAATTTAAAAGACTTAGGCGGAATAAAAGTAGTAGCCTCATTAGAAAAAGCAGAATCTATAGATGAACTGCGAAACCTTGGGGACAGGTTAAAAGACAGGTTAAAATCAGGAATAATAGTGCTTGGCGCAGATATAAAAGGTAAAGCATCAATAATAGTTATTGTGAGCAAAGACCTTGCAAAAAAAATTCCCGCTGGAAATATAATAAAAAGAATTGCCAGGATTGTTGGAGGCGAAGGTGGGGGGAAAAACGATTTTGCCCAGGCAGGAGGGAAAGATGTTAAAAATCTTCCTGACGCCATAAACCGCAGCTATGAGATTATTTCTGAAGAGACTAATTAATTTTTTTAAGGAAGTTATGAAAATAATGAGAAAAACCAAATTGTTCATGTTATCCTTTTTTATCCTTCTTATTTCGTTTTCATCAAATGGAGAAATTATTGACCGCATTGTTGCCGTGGTAAATAACGAGTCTCTTGCTTTGAGCGAAATAAAGAGAGAATCTTTCCTTCCCATTGAGGAAATAAAAAACAGGTATTCTCCTGAAAAACAAAAAGAAAAAATAAAAGAAATTAAAAATAAAATCCTTGATGAACTTATAAAACAGAAACTGCAACTTCAAAAAGCCAAAGAGTTGGGAGTTACTGTTTCTGAAGAGAATGTAACATCTGCAATCGAAGAGCAAAAGAAGGCATATTCCCTTACAGATGAACAGTTTGAGGAATCCTTGAAAAAAGAAAGCCTGACACTTTCTGAGTACCGCCAGAGAATAAGAGACCAGATAACAATAATCGCTTTATCAAACCAGGTTGTAAAACCCAAGATATTTTTCACAGCAAAAGAATTCACTGACTACTACAATGAACACCTTGATTTCTTTAAGGTTTCAGGAACAATTCATTTAAGGCAAATCCTTGTCAGAATTCCTGAAGGAAAAACTTCATTTGAAATGCAAAGCCTTGATTCTGAAATTTCTGAAATATTTAATGGAAGGGAAAATGCCGAAGGGCTCTCTTCGCTTTCAGAAAAACTCAGGAATAAAGGAATATCATCTGAATTTATTGATATGGGAGTTTTTAACAAAGAAGACCTTTCTCAGGAATTTGCAGGAACCTTTTCAATGAAAACAGGAAGTTTTACTCTCATAAAAACATCAGGCGCATATCATATTATTGAAATAGCTGATAAAAAAAATGAATCAATAAATCCTTTCGCAGAAGTAAAAGATGAAATAGAAGAAATTCTTTACAGTAAGAAAAAAGATAAAATTTATCAGGATTATTTAAAGGAATTAGAACAATCTGCTTACATAGAAAAAAGAGATATTGACTGACAAAATGAACTGTGGAGTTAATATTTTTACATAGTTTAAAGTTTCAGGTTTTATTAATCTGATAAGAAGAAAAACTTGATTTCTATAACTTGAAACTTTAAAATCAAAACTCGGAACTTAAACTAAAATGGAGATTATAATGGTTGACTGGATAGGAAAAACTCTGGTATGCCACGCATGCGGAATGGAAGTTAAAATTGTTAAACCTAACAATCCAAGCTGGGGTTCAGGCCCGAGTTTAATCTGCTGCGGGGAGGAAATGAAGGTTAAATCCTCATAAGGTAAACACTGATGCAGAATGAAGTTGGAAAATTTTACAAGTGTCTCATTTGCGGAAGAGAAATAGAAATTGTCAAGGCTGGCAAAGGTCCAATCTACTGCTGTGGCCAGCCAATGGTTTTAAAGACATAGTTCTTACTTTATCTGAGCCATTTTATCTGAGGCAATTTTTGCTTCTATTGAATCAGGAAACTCCTTAATTACCTTCTGGAAGCTGTTTTTTGCGTTTTCCTTATTCTCTTTTCCACCAAGCTCAATAAAAGCAATACCCTGTTTCAGATAAGCAGCAGCGACCTTGCTTCCTTTTGGGTATTTCTTTATAACCTCAAAGAATTCAACTATCGCCTCTTCATACTTTTTCTGCGAATAATAACACTCTCCTATCCAGTACTGCGCAGTTCCTGCATTTTTTGAAGAGGAATAAAGCTCCAGATACTCCTTGAATTTCTCCCTTGCCTTTTCATACTCTCCATCAAAAAATTCCTTACAAGCTTCACTATAAAGCACCTCTTCATCTGTTGGCTTCTCTTCCTCAACAGGAACTGTAGTCTCTGAAGATACCTTGTTTTCAGGAGAAGCTGATTCATTTTGTTTGTTCTGCTGAGGCTGTATTGCAGTTGATGTTTCCTTTGAAGGGTTTGTACCAGAAGGAATATAAATCTTTTTTTCAAGCTCTGTAAGGCGGTCTCCAAGAGACTGGATTATAACGGTTAAATTCTTTCTTATCTGCTCAATATCAGGCGAGATTTTTTTGCTTTTAATCTCACTCTCTTCTATTAATCCTTTTATGCTCTGTACTTCAGTGAGCAGGTTTTTCTGGTCGGCTTCCAAATCAGCCTGCTTTCGCTTTAAACCGGAATCAAGTTCTTTTAATTTTTCTTCACTCGTTTTTACTCTCCTGCCAAGTTCCATGTTTTCAGCAGCAACATTATCTCTTAAAGAAATCAGTTCCTTCCTTAGCAGGACTACATCTTCATGGTAAGCACATCCGCTGTATACCATAAGACAAAAAAGCAATAAATTTATTGATAAAAATCCTCTCACCTTATACTCCTCAAAAGTAATAACTTTTTTAAACCAGATTCCCTGTGATATACTTTTACAGAAAAATTCATTTTGTAACTATTTCAAAATGAACCCTGCGGTTTTTTGCCCAGGCAACATCGCTGTGCTCAGGGTCTAAAGGTTTCTCTTCACCATAGCTTATGGTAGAAAGTCTTGACTCGTTTATGCCCAAAGTTACCATATATTCTTTGGCTGCATTTGCTCTTCTTTCGCCAAGGGCTAAATTGTATTCTTCAGTTCCCCTTTCATCGCAGTGACCTTCAATTAAAACCTTGACATCAGAATATTTTGAAAGGATTGAAACATTTTTAGATAATTTCTGCCTTGCAGTATCTGTTAGCATAAACTGATCAAACTCAAAGTTAATATCAAGCATCTCTTCCTGAACCCTTGATGATAGAGCCTCTCCTTTCAATGCTTCCTCATCTAACTTTTCTTCTCCTATTTTTCCTTCTTCAGGCAACCTTCCTTCTCCCTCTTTCGCACCTTGAGCGGAACCTTCTGCAGCGCCTTCACCCTGAGTCTCTTCAGTTGTTTCTGGTTTAATAAGCTGTTTTTTTGCGCATCCGTAAAAAATCAGAAGCGGTGTGATCAGTGCAATAACCCCTGCAATAAAAACCATCCCTTTTAAACCTCTCTTCATTTTCCCTTTCACCTCCTTTTAAAACTATGTCAGAATACTAGTTGTTAACAGCAATAACCGGAGACCATGATGGATTGGATTCATTTCCCTTAGTAATACCTACTAACCTCTGGTTACTCCCGTTTGAATTCATCATATAAATTTTTGCCGTTCCTGTTCTGGTAGAGCTGAATGCTATAAAACGCCCGTCAGGAGACCAACTCGGTGATTCATTGTTTCCTGAATTATTAGTATGCTTTTTCATATCACTTCCGTCAACATTTATTACACAGATATCAAACAAACCGTTCTGCTGGGAAACAAAAGCAATCCTATCTCCCTTTGGAGACCAGCAGGGTGAAGCATTATAATTGCCTTCAAATGTCAATCTTCTCAAACTGCCTCCCTCTGAATCCATAATATAAATCTGAGGCGTTCCTGAACGGCTTGAAGTAAATGCCAGCCACTTTCCGTTAGGTGCCCATGAAGGCGAAACATCAATGGAAAAATTTTCGGTCAGCCTTTTCAGTCCGTCTCCCTCGGGACTCATAGTATAGATATCAGAATTGCCATTAACAGACAATGTAGTGGCTATTCTGTTATTAGCCCTGCACCATGAACCTCCCAGATTTAACCCCTTTCTGACTGAAAGGTTTGTTTCCTTAAATACCGTTAAATCCAGAAGATAAAGCTTTGGGCTGCTTGCTTTGAATGAAGTATAAATCAGCTTTCTCCCATCCGGAGACCAGTTAGGTGTTAAGTTTATAGATTTATTTGACGTCAGCCTGTACAAATTAAAGCCATCATAGTCCATCAGATATATCTCTTTATTACCTGTCTGGTTTGAAACAAATGCTATTTTTGTATCAAACACACCTTCTGTTCCTGAGAGTTTCAGCAGAATCTCATTTGCAAACTTGTGCGCCATTTTTCTTAAATCACCTGTTTTCCCTTTATATCTTTTTCCTGTTACAAACTGTCCCTGAGTTATATCAAAAAGCCGCATCTCGACTGATAAAGAATCTTCTTTTTGAATGATTGCACCCTTTATCAAAAGTTCAGCCCCTGTAAATGCCCATTTTTTAAAATCAATCTCCTGTCCTGTGATTCCCTCCTCATCATACTGAGGCGGAATTTTTTTTGCATCAACTATTGAAAAAAACCCTGAAAAATCAAGGTCTGCTGAGAGTGTGTCTCTTACTACATTTCCTGATTTTTTTTCATCCTGCAGGTTGCTCAGGCTTTTCAACTCGCAGATTGCTATTGGAAATTTTTTCATAGACGGAGCATTTATATCTATATAAACTTTAGACCATATTCTGGTATCTGTAAGTAAAAAGGAAAAAATAATGACCAAAACCAAAATCTGTGTAATCTTTTTTCTAATCTGTGTAATCATAAAGTTACTGCTCAGATGGCAAAAACCTGATTCCAAGCTCAAAATATTCCTCGCCATATCCCTCAGGAACAGGAGGCAGGGGATTGGATTTTGCAATTGCTCTCAAAGCTGACTGGTCAAAATAAGTATTTCCTGAAGACTTCTCAGTCCACACCTTAACAATCTCGCCATCTCTTTTTATTCTTATGGCAATTATGGCTTCAGGTTTTTTATCTGCTGAAGCCGTATTCTCAGGCACAACCCATGAATCTTTTATTTTTGACCATATTATGCTATAATATATCTGAAACCTCAAATCTGTTGTTTTGCCTGAGGATACTCCCTGTCCCGGCAATGAATAACCTACTCCTGCCCCTTCTGCTCCGGGCACTGAACCCGTCTTCACATCTCCCTTTTTTGCCAGAAGCCCCTGTTTTATTTTCTCCACAGCCTTCTCCATTGCCTTATCAGCTTTTTCATCATAACCAGAGACAGCAGTTATTTCTTTTTTTATTTCATGTTTTTCTTCTGCCTTCTTTTTCTCCTTCTTTTTATCTTTTTTATTTTCATTCTTGTAAGCCATTTTCCTTGCGGAACGGCTTTCTTCAGTCTTTACCTCTTTTTTCAGAACAGGGTTTGGAGATTTAATTTCCTGTACAAGGCTTCCTGGTAAACCAGAAGCAGGTTCTGTTCTGGGAAGGCTCACAATATCCACTGAAATGACCTGAGAACTGCTTATTTCGATTTTTCTGAAATCAGGTATGTACATCAAAACGCTTATAAAAACCAAGTGAATTAACAGGGATATGAGCAATCCCTTGAATTCATATTGGATTGCATAACCCCCAAAGCTATTTTCCGCTAAATGTGTCAACCACTTTTTCCTCTTCTTCTGTAATCATACCGAGTCTTTCAACACCTGCTTTTTTGGCTTCAGCCATAACCTTAATCACAAAACCGTAGGGAATCTTCTGG
The DNA here is from genome assembly GCA_001790855.1 of Candidatus Schekmanbacteria bacterium RIFCSPLOWO2_02_FULL_38_14. Lineage (NCBI taxonomy): Bacteria > Candidatus Schekmaniibacteriota > Candidatus Schekmanbacteria bacterium RIFCSPLOWO2_02_FULL_38_14. Next base: position 71,596 of record MGDH01000036.1, read on the forward strand.
TCTGCCCTCAGATAAAGATCCTTGCTTCCCCTTTTCTGAATCAATTCCCTCAGCTTGCCGCCAAGACTATCAATGCCTATCAATTGTTTGTTCAGGAATATCTTGTTACCCTCTCCAATCGTCAAGACGAGCTCTTCTTCTTTGACTTCAACCTGTTTTGCTTCAGCCTTTGGAAGGTTGACATCTATCCCCTGAAGCATCATTGGAGCAGTTACCATGAATATAATCAGAAGCACAAGCATTACATCAACAAGAGGAGTTACATTTATATCAGAAAGTGCGGTCAGTTCTTTCCTTCCTGTATCTATCTGCAAATTCTTCTCCTTTCCCCTAAGTATTAAGATTTATTTCTGCAAGTGGAAATATTGTCTCTTTACGATATTTAAAAATTCTGAAGAAAAATTATCCATCTCGTTTGCCAGAGACTTAACCCTGCTTACAAAATAATTATACGCAACGACAGCAGGTATTGCAGCTGCAAGTCCTGCTGCTGTTGCTATCAGCGCTTCTGATATTCCAGGAGCAACTACAGCAAGAGAGGCTGAGCCTTTCAATCCTATTCCCCTGAAAGAATCCATTATTCCCCATACAGTCCCGAAAAGCCCTATGAAGGGAGCTGTGCTTCCTGTTGTTGCTAAAAACGAAATTGTTCTCTCCAGTTTTGCAATCTGAGACATCACTGCATTCCTCAAGGCTCTGTGCACATTATCAATGCTGTCTATTTCAGTTCCAATAGTATCAACGTCAAATGGAACTCTTTCAGGATTTTTTCCTGCCTTTGCTTTTTTAATTTTTATAATTTCCTGATACCCTGCATGAAAAACCTGCGCAAGGGGGCTGTTCTTGTACTGCAATATATTTTCATCTATTGAGGACATATCTTTATTCTTCCAGAAATATTCGAGAAAATCATCAGACTCACTTTTGGCTTTGCGCACAAGTTTGAATTTTGAAAAAATAATTCCCCACGAAAGAACAGAAAAACTCAAGAGCAGTAAAAGCACACCCTTAACCACTAACCCTGCGTGCAGCACTAACCCCAATATTGTACTCTGAGAACTGCTGGCTAAATCAATTATATCCATTGTTTAAACAACCTTTCAGGTAAAATTAATTTCTCGTATCTATCGCTCTGAACACTGCGACAATTTCCAATATTATTATGAAAAAAAAACATCAAAGTCAATATATTAATTTTTTTTGTTTGCAAACTATATCTGCTTTTGTTACATAAATTTATTTAATATACCATGAGTAACAATCATCGCGAACAATGGGCATCCCGTTTTGGACTCGTTCTTGCAATGGCAGGCAATGCCATAGGGCTTGGAAACTTCCTTCGCTTTCCTGTTCAGGCAGCGTCAAATGGCGGCGGGGCTTTTATGATACCATATTTCATTGCCCTCATCCTGCTGGGTATTCCTTTAATGTGGATAGAATGGTCAATGGGTCGCTATGGAGGCATCAGAGGTCACGGAACAACGCCAGGAATCTTCAACGCCATGTGGAAACACCCGATTGCAAAATATATTGGCATTCTCGGCATATTCCTTCCTCTGATAGTAACAATCTACTATGTCTATATAGAATCATGGACTCTCGCGTATAGCTTTTTCTCTGTTACAGGTAAATATTTTGGCATAACATCAAGAGAAGGAATGGGAGAATTCTTTGGAGGATTTCTTGGTTCAGGTAAAAGCCAGTATTTCACTGGAATAGCAACAGCTTATATATTCTTTCTTATAACTATAGCTATAAATGTTTTTATTATGTACAGGGGGATTGCTAAGGGAATTGAAACTCTTGCAAAGATTGCAATGCCTGCTCTGTTCCTGTTCGGTATAGTACTGGTAATAAGGGTTTTCACTCTTGGAGTTCCTCACCCTGCCTATCCTGACAGGAATGTATTAAACGGACTCGGATTTATCTGGAATCCTGATTTTAGCCAGTTAAAAAATGGCAGCGTATGGCTTGCCGCTACTGGGCAGATTTTTTTCACCCTGAGCATCGGGTTTGGTGCTATCCAGACCTATGCAAGCTATTTACGGGAAAAGGACGATGTTGCCCTGTCAGGTTTAACCACTTCAGTATTCAATGAGTTTGCAGAAGTAATCCTCGGCGGCTCAATAGCCATACCTGTTGCCTGCGCTTTTTTTGGTATTGCAGCCACACAGGAAATTGCCAAAACAGGAGCTTTCAGCCTCGGCTTTCAGTCAATGCCAATAATCTTTCAGATGTTTCCATTTGGGCAGCTTTTTGGAACACTATGGTTCCTGCTTCTTTTTTTTGCAGGAATAACCTCATCTGTAGCAATATCAATGCCTGCAGTTGCTTTCTTGGAAGATGAATTTAAGTTAACAAAACCCAAAGCAGTACTGCTGGTATGGACAATCGTATTCATTTGTGTCCAGCCGGTTATCTTTGGCAAAGGTTTTCTTGATGAATTGGATTTCTGGGCAGGAACCTTTGGCCTTGCCTTTTTTGCTCTTCTTGAAGTCGTCATTTTTGCATGGATATTTAAGATGGATAAAGGATGGGAAGAAATCCATATAGGTGCAGACATAAAAATACCAAAGGTTTTTTACTACATCATCAAATACATTACCCCGGTTTATTTACTCATATTGCTTGGTGCGTGGACATGGCAACAGGGAATCTCAGTTATTATGATGGAAGGAGTAAAGCCTGAGGAAATAATATGGAAATGGGGCGCAAGGTTGTTAATGGTCGGAATTATATTAGCGCTGATAATCTGTGTCAGAATAGCTTGGAAAAACAAAACTGTTTCAGATGAGGTCAGTCCCGAATGACTTTAAGCGGTTGGATTTTTATGATTATCTCGTGGGGAGTATTAATATTCCTGTTTGTTTTCTGCTTTACAAAACTTTTTACTATTAAAAAATAGAAGATATCAAAACCTGACAGTCTGCTAAAACCTATTCCTTATCTTCTATATAACCGCTCCCTCCGCAAGCTTCACACTCCTCTGTCTCAATAGGAACTCTTTCATTCTCTCCCTTTACCCATTCTTCAGCAGCAAAATCTTCAATTCTTGAGACATAACCTGTCCCATTACATTTCTTGCATTTTTTCTTTTTATCCTTGGACATATTTTAACCCTCTCAAGGCGGCGCCCGGATTTGAACCGGGGAATAACGGTTTTGCAGACCGTCGCCTTACCACTTGGCTACGCCGCCGGAAAGAAAGTGAATAGTCGATAGTGAATAGGAGTTCGTGAATATCAAAGAATGAAAATAGAATTGGCCACTATCTACTGACTACTATTCACTGTTCACCATTCACTATTCACTATTCACAAAAATAAAGAGCGGGAAACGGGACTCGAACCCGCGACCCCAACCTTGGCAAGGTTGTGCTCTACCAGCTGAGCTATTCCCGCAAAGTAGTTCTTATTTTATAAATCTTTTCTTCTTTGTCAAACAGAAAATAGCAAATGCCTGTTTAGCAGAAGAGAAAAGGAGAGAAATATCAAGTTAAGATATAGAAGAGATAAGAAACCTTTTGCAACCAAAATGGTTAATTGAATTTTTTTGTATTTTTATAATCTGAGGGAATTAACCATGTATCAAGGTTGTAATTATAGAAATCAGTTTTTTTATGGGTTAAGAAGTATAGGAAAAATGAAGCGTAGTGAGTACTTCTACGGTACAATAATAAAATAAGACGGACAAAGTAATAAAAGTAAACACGTTTGGAAGATTCTGGTATTGAATAACGAGATGCCAACTTATTAAAGGGGATAAATATTTCATGGAAAATGTAAGATATTTTTTTCGAGAGACTGATATCAGAATGAAACTTTTTATATATCCTCGGAGCAATAGATTTCTTTTTCTCATGACAGAGAATACGATTTTGTGCATCTAATAATATTTTTCCGCTGAATGGTTTGGGTTTAAGGTTATCAAATAATTTGTTTGGTATTTTCAATCCAAGAATCTCCTTGCAGAGATAAAGCATAAGATAAAGATATTTTCCAACGCCCCACTCACAGGCACGAGATTGAAGCTGATTCCAATCAATCCCTGAAGAGTAATGATTAATAATTGTTGCAATGTCGCAGCAAGGTCTTAGACCATGATTTTTGAATTTTTCATTATGAGAAATATGTAAAGATAGATGTAGCAGCAAATCTTCAGGAGAAAGTACCAGCATGTCTGTTCCATTGGTTTTTACTCTTTTTGCTCTTTTCCATATTTCTTCTATGGCTATATCAAATGGACTATTCTGATCTGCAATTGTCCAGTGTATCTCTAAATGTTTTATACCTTTTGAATTACTGAAAGGGTGCGAATGGTGGTGAATTTTTTTATACTGTCTGATAAGGTCAGTTTGTTTTAAAACATCCTGGTCTATTCCGAAGTAAGAATAAACTTTTTGATTCAACTGCGAGTATTTAAACCCATTTTGAAGCAGTAACTTTTCAGCTTTGTCTAAATCTTCTTTTTTTATCAAGATATCTATATCACCCATAGGTCTAAGACCAATACCTTTATACACAAATTGGGCAAGATGGCTTCCCTTGAGAAGGATAACCTTTATCTCCGCTGCGTGGAGAATTTCTATTACTTTGAATAAATTTTTAAAATTTGTTTCATTGACAATGCATGCTTTTAGATAGGCTAATTTAATTTGCTGTAGAAAATTGTCTGGAATGCCTGAATGTTGCAGAAGTGAAGGTTTTTCTTTAATGATTTTGTACAATAAAGAGGCTGTTTTCCAGCATATTGATTTTTCATAAACCACATTCCAGTCAATATTTGAAAAGTTAAAATTCACAAAATCGTCGTCATTTTCGCCACTGAATTCTGAGCGAAGGCAGTTAATGATAAATTGTTCTTCAGGCAGTAGTTTCAGATTATTGGTTGGTTCTACGCTAAAGAATTTTTGCATTTGTCTAATCTGTGAAAGGCTTTGGGAGGCTTGTTTCATCTAAGAACAGCCGGAAAGGTCGCTTTATCTGCCATCGATTCTTTCCTGGCTTAAGCCTGCCAATTATATGCTTTCCCATTAGTAATTGCAGTTCTTTTCCAGTAGGGCGGCCAAAACAAAGAACCCGTGCTTTCATCCGGGTGGGTATAAAGCACCTTAAAAGGCCTGATCGGGCTAACCAGCGATAGATAGGGCGTAGAAATGTTAGGATTTTTAAGTTTACCATATGAGTTGCTTTAATTGTGAGAAGAAATAATCGTCCTGTCATTCCCCCGTATATGCGCAACTGCGTGCTTCCCCTTTTAGCATATACTACTTTTCCGACTATACTGTCAGAGGTAAGGATGTATGAATCAATATTACTGTTGTTATCCCCCTGCGTTGTAATTCCTTGTGAGTTTACAGAGATTACTCTGTGAGCAGATTTTCTATCACTTCCTGGAGGAAGGAAAACAATTATATCTCCCCGCCGGATTCTTTTACCATTGTAGGACATGACTTGAAGTATATCCAGAGTCTTAAGAGTAGGATTCATGGACGTACCTGTGTAGATTATAGTTTTCAGAGAATCATTAGGAAACTTTGAAATCATTGGGATGATATATTTTGATTTCTTTTCCATATTATTTATTTGTCCATGTTAGCTGTCTCTGCCAATTCTTCATAAAACTTTTTCCATCTCATCCCAGAATTGACCTGCGAGGCTAAATCGGAGGACGAATGATGGGATTGCTTTAGAAAGTTCACACGCATTGTCAAAAATCTTTTTTTTAAGTACCATTTTTTCTTCAGGAACAAGATTTTCCAGACTTTTGCGATATATTGCTATAGCTGATTGATTAATCAATATAGCAGCTTGTCCATGTCCTATCGGTATAGCTTCGTCCTTCTCTGCCTGTTCTAAGAAAAAAAATGCTTTTAGCGGGACATGATGTTGGACATTCCACGTCCGCTTGCTAACATCCACGATGTATTCACTCCATGAGGGGATAGGATGTGCCATGTATTGTTTTTGTTTATCGCTCACAATGAGTGTTTCATCATCGCACAAGGCACGCCAATGAAGTGGAAGACGCCTACAACAGGTTGATTTCCCGGTTTTTGATGGAGCCGATAACACTATACCATTTCCCTTCCATTCAAGAAGTGCTCCGTGTAGGGGAAGTCCTCCAGAATCTTGTGCGCGGTGATATATAGGATGGAGTGTATACCACATTCCCATTATATTTCCATTAAATGTTGCCTTATTTTGTAATTTGCAGACCACATCCTTCACTGCGTCATTATACCAGATTCTAATATATTTTACCTGTCGGCTCTTCCACCCTTTCCTTGGAAGTTTTAACATTAAATCCTTATCAACACTGCACATTTCCTGTATGTTCTTACTTTTGTCGCAATCATCTAATACAACTATCAGGTTAGTACCTTCTTTTAGTTCATAAGGTTGAAGTCCCATTGCCTTTGCCCAGCTACTTGCCAATTCCCTTGAATTTTCATTGCTTTTGATGTTCCATTGCTGGCCATCGGCTAAGACAAGGCTATACACATAGCCAGAATTATCTGACTTTTTCAAATTTCTTCTCCTTATATCAATCTACATTATGCCTTATCCACCAGTCAAATGTCCGTCATCATAACCAATATTACAAGTTCCGGCATTTCCTCCCTCAGTACACACATCGCCACCTGCAGTTTCTATTTTTTCATCATTTGGTGATTTTGGCTCGGGGTTTTTTAGATTTAGTGATTTTAATTCAGGTTTTTCGTACTTCATATTTCCTCCTTTCTTAATGAGATTGTTTGCAAATATTTTTTCTGATTTTTAAATTAACCATAAAATTAGCCTTCCTAAAAATACTATCCTATGTCATTTTGCTTTACCTCCTTATAAAGTTGTTGGACGAGTACGTGTCTCAGGGAAAAGTTCCTTTTTTTGAGCCTCGTCGCAGTACCAGAAAGGTGCCCAGAAATTCTTACTCAGGTAATAATTCTGGGCAACACAGTTTCCAAAGCATTGACCCTTCATAAGACATTCACCACAAATACCTTCAAAACGGTTTGGTAGCCCCTCCCTGAGTTCCAGAAGTACAGGTGCACTATTCCAAATATCTTTCAGGGATTCCGAGCTTGCATGTCCAAAAACGAGCTCAGGGACAGTCTGTCCAATGCCACACAGGGCATATGAGCCATTTGCCAGAACACCAAGAATTCCCAGTATCCCGCATACTCCACAACCATCCCCATTATTGCCAAACATTTTGCTAAGCGGTCTAAAAGCCAGCGGGTGGCTATAGTGAAGACGCAAATCTGTTGAAGATGAAAGGGTATTTCCCACCCACTGCCCAAGATATACAAGCTCCTCAATAGTCAGAGTTTCTCCTGCCTTGCGCATCTTCTCTCCCCTTGCAGTAGGCTGTACAATATTGAACTTGACTGAACCAGCACCCAATGATTCAGCTAAACGTACAATAGCCTTCATCTGGTCTTTGTTAAGGTGCATGATTGTCATGATTATCTGAGGTTTGAAGCCAGCTTTTACAAGATTCCTTATGCCATCCAATGCAGACTTAAAACAACCAGTTACACCTCGTATCCTTTCATGGGTTTCAGCATCAGCGCCATCAAGACTTACTGAAACAAAGGGTTTTTTACAGGATGCCATCTCTTGAGCTAATTCAGGTGTGCATAGAACACCATTGGTTTCTACGGTAAGGCGAATATCTTGAGTTCGAATCAGTTCCAGGATTTCATGGATATTTGGATGCAGAAGGGGTTCACCGCCAGTTAACTTGACACTGGAAAGCCCCATGGGTTTTGACTGTTCAAGTATTGATCTAAAGAGGTCTAAATCAAGTGCAGGATAAGAGTAGTTGCCATTTTGGTATTTAGGTTCAATCCAGCAATGATGGCAGTAAAGGTTGCATCCTTCTGTCAGATAAAAATAGATCTGATTCAATCTATATCTTGGTTTTTTAATTTTTTCTGTTTCTTCTTTAGTCATAGTAGGTTTTAGCATATATTATTTGATGTAATTAATAATTTCACATCCGGAAGTTTTCCTCCCTCTTTGAGAAATCGCCTGAGGCAGGCATCAGGGCTTGGATGATTCTCATTACCAGAGAGTGTAAAAGCCAGAGCAGGGCAGTTACCAGTGCAATAGTTAATATAATCACACCCCTTGCAGAATTCAAAATCACTCAATGGAATATTGCATCGTTCTCTTATTCTTTTAAGTTCGGGATGATTGTGCCAGACTTCTCTGAGTTTATAGTTGTTGATTTTACCTAACTCAATATGACTCATATGAATACATGGAACCATCATCCCGTCAGCGCGTACTGCTATCTTGTTCATTGGCTGTCCGCCACAAGCTGTCAGATATCCTCGTCCGGGTATTCGTTCTTTCCCATCTTTACGGGAATTTTCCATCATAATCCAATGTTTCCCATCAGCCAGAGGCCCTGCAGATGCATTAATGCGTCCATTGTATTTCTTATTGAGTTTCAAAAGTGTTTCCATTGCCAAGGAACGTTTTTCAGCAGTAAGCTGAACCTGCTCAGCATTCTGACGGCATAGCCCCATATAAGAAGCAGAACTGGTTGAAAAACAAGGAAGCCCAATTTCTTCCAGCAACAGCCTTGCAACTCCTTCAAGGTCTCCGACATTATATCTATGAATTGTAACCCGGACAGAGACAGTGACATGATGTTTCTGGAGGTATCTTATTCCCTCCATTGCTTTGTAAAAACTTCCATTACCCCTGCAGGCGTCATGTGTCATTGGAATTGAACCGTCAATTGAAATCTGCACTCCATTGCAACGTCCGGTTGAAGCCAAGAATGCTGCCGTTTCATCAGTAATCAATGTTCCATTGCTGAGGATGCTAAAGCGCATTCGGTTTTGTACAATTCCATTGATAAGTTCCTTCAAATCTTCCCGACAAAATGGTTCTCCTCCCTGAAGTGTAACATTCATGACAGTGCAATGATTCAATTCCTCAAAGAATTTAAGCCATTTTTCTTTGGGCAAATCTTGACCTACATCACCGGCACTTGTGAAATGGCTACAGTATTTACACCTCAGATTACATCTGTTAGTTATGGCTAAATCAACAGATTGTGGTGTTTTCATTATTTTCATAATTTATATTAACTCTTCTCAGCCTCGTATCCTATTAGCCCATGTTTGACCATATCCTGAATGAACTCTTTGATGTGCTCAGAGGCATCCTCCGGTACGGTTTCACAGCTTTTACGTAGCTCTTTTAGTATGTCTTCAACAGTATGCTTGCCATCAAGACGTTTCCATACAAATACACTTACCGGATTAATGCCGAAGGCATTGCCTGAATCAGGATCAAAAAGAATAGCCCAATCGTCAAACTCTTCTCTAAGGACTACCATAGGATTAGCTATGGGCTTATTGTTGTCTGGCATAGCACTACTTCCTCCTTGCTTTTAAAAAAAAGGATTGTTTGCTATAATACCAAATATTTGGTCTTTAAGTAAATTTAAGTAGTTAATAAAAATTAATATAGACAGAAAAGAAATCTTGTCAAGTTCTCTTTTTGAGGCAAATTGATTTGACATTGAATTTCTGGATTGGTAGAAATATTGGGCGAATTAAAAATAAGTTTAAGATTTTCAGAGTCATGGAGCAAGGAGTTTATGATTGACTTACACACACATTCATTATTCAGTGACGGAGAGCTCATCCCGTCTGAGCTTGCAAGAAGAGCTATGGTTATGGGTTATGAGGCAATTGCCATAACCGACCACGGAGATTTTTCAAATATTGAGTTTATTATCCCGAGAATTGTTGATGTTTCAAAAGAGCTTGCAAGGTTCTGGAAGATAAAAATCATTCCCGGAATAGAACTAACACACATCCCTCCTGAGTCAGTCAAGGACTTAGCCAGAAAATCCAGAAAACTTGGTGCAAAGATAGTTGTTGTTCACGGAGAGACGCTTGTTGAACCGGTGCAGGAAGGAACAAACCTTGCTGCCATCAATTCAGACATAGATATCCTCGCTCATCCGGGATTAATTACAGAAGAAGAGGTTCTTTTAGCAAAAGAAAGAGGTATATTTCTTGAAATAACAACCAGGCGCGGACATTCATTGGGTAATGGTAATGTGGCAAAGCTGGCAACAAAAACAGGAGCCCCTGTAGTTTTAAACACAGACTCCCATTCACCTTCAGACCTGATAAAAAAAGATTTTGCCGGAAGGGTTCTGCTTGCTTCAGGAGTCCCTGAAAATCAGATAGAAAAGGTTTTTGAAAATTCAAGAAAGCTGATAAAAAAGGTTTCATGAGTGTGCAGAAAGGTTTAGGGAGCAGCAATATATATCTTTCTTATGGAAGAGAAAAATTAAAACTTCCAACTTCAAATCTAAATCTAAAGGAAATCCTTCTCGCTTCTGAACCGGCTCCGCCTGAAGATATCAAAAAAAAAATCAGAGCCTCTTTATCATTTCCAATATATTCAGAACCATTTAAAGACCTCTTTTCTTCAAATGAAAAAATCCTTCTGATTGTATCAGATATCACAAGGGCAACAGGCTCAGATATTTTTCTTCCACTGTTGATTGGAAAGCTTAATGATTGCGGTATTCCTGACAAAAACATCAAGATACTTTTTTCCTTAGGCATTCACAGACCCCTTACTGATGATGAAAGGCTTGCTCTTTTGGGGAAAGATATATGCTCAAGGATAAAGACATACAATCACGATGCGTGGTCAGACGAAACGGAAACAGCCGGAAAAACCTCAAAGGGCAATAGAATATCCCTGAACAAAAAAATCTTTGAAGCAGATAAAGTCATCCTGACCGGTGCAATAAATTTTCACTATTTGGCAGGTTTTGGAGGGGGAAGAAAAAGTCTGCTGCCCGGGGTTGCATCATACGATAGCATTATTTTATTTCATCTATTAAGCCTCTGCCACGGGCAAGGGAAAGGGCGGCATCCAAAGGCTTCAACAGCAATTCTGACAGGTAATCCTATGGAAGAAGAAATGAACGAAGTTATTGATATGGTAAAGCCCTGCTTTCTTTTGAATACAGTTATGAACTCAAAAAAGAAAATAGTAGAAATCTTTGCAGGTGATGCAAGAGAAGCTTTTTTTAAAGGATGCATATATTTTCTTGACCATTATGGGGTTAAAATCAGAGAAAAGGCAGATTTGGTAATCGCAAGCTGCGGAGGCTTCCCTCTTGATATAAACTTTATACAGGCGCATAAAACCCTTGAATATTCCAGAAATGCCTTAAACAAAAATGGAGTATTAATACTCCTTGCTGAGTGCGGGGATGGGATTGGAAATAAAACCTTCCTGAACTGGTTTGAGCATAAAGATTTATATGAGTTTGAAACTGCTCTGAGAAAAAATTTCGAGGTCAATGGACAGACTGCATATTCAACGCTTATAAAAGCCAAGGATTATAAAATCATCCTTGTCTCTTCTCTTCCAGAAAAAACTGTGGAAAAAATGTCGATGATTCCTGCCTCAGGCATTAAGGAAGCTCTGGATATTGCTTTTTCCATTACAGGGGAAAAACCATCAACATATATTATTCCTCACGGAACAAAAGCCCTTCCTTATCAGATATAAACAACTTTTCATTGATATAGAATCAATCAGACACTCTTATTTAGATTTCTTATCAACCAATGTTGCAAGATAATGCTTGCCGAGGCTGTCAATCAAATCCCTGACATCTTCAAATTTATCAGCGTGCTCTTCCTCATCCTTCAGGATTTCTTCAAGAAGAGCCCTTGAGCCGTTGTCTCCTTCAGCAACACATATCTTTATTCCATCGTTAAGACGTTTAATTGCATCGTATTCCAGCTCGATATCTGCCACCACCATTGCCCTTGCCTCCCCTCCCGGAACAGGCTTTCCTTTTAACTTTGTCTCAGGAGTCCCTTCAAGAAAAAGAACCCTCTCAGCCAGATCCTCCATATGGTCCATTTCATTCAGAGATTCTTCGTGAAACATCTCTCCCAGACCCTTTAGAGCAAGCGCTTCTTCAGCATAAGCATGGTGGGTTTCATACTGAACAATTGCCAGAATCTCCGCAGCCAAAACATCATTCAACACATCAATAACTTTATCTGAACCCTTCATTTAATCCTCCTTTTCTGATTAATATTCACCAAAACAACGATATTCATAAAATCTAAAAATAGATTTATGTCAAGGAGAATTTTTATATATAGATTCTCCCATTCAATTTTATTTTTAAATGAACTACCCTTCAGAAAGCAGGCTGTCCGATAATTCCTTTTTTGTCATTGCGAGCGACCAAAGGGAGCGTGGCAATCTCTTTTATAACAATGACATTTTTGAGATTGCTTCGTCGCTTCGCTCCTCGCAATGACATTGTCGGACAGCCTGCAAAGCATCGAGGAATTCTTTTTAATTAACATAACTTTATACATTAAATAATTTCTTATAACATATTGATAATAAATATTTTATCTCAAATCAGATTTCTGTTTTTTTAGCTTTTTTTCATCAAAATTTCTAACTTTTCTCTCCCTTTTTCTCTTGACTTTTTTTCAACTCCACATATAGATTCCCAAAAAGTAAAAATGTAGAAGACAGTGACCTGACTGACGGCGATCATTCCATTTTATCTACATTGTGGAATTTGAGTTTAAACAGGCATAGGGAGGAATAAATTAATTTCAAATGTCAAAATTCAAAGTTCAAATGAAATCCAAAGCCTAAATGGCAGAAAAGAAAGAAATTTTTTAACATTTAATCCTTTGAACTTGATTTAAAATTTGAGTTTTGAAATTTGAACTTAAAATCTATTGTCAGGCGGGACGCCTGACCTACTTTTTGGTGTGTAAATCTATTGAATAATTCTTTAATTCTAAGGGCTGAGAATCTATCAAAATCATTTGCAAGCGGCAATACTATTTTAGCCATACTTAAAGGGCTTCAGATTGATATCAGAAAAGGTGAAATGGTGGCTATAGTCGGAGCGTCAGGGATAGGCAAAAGTACTCTTCTTCATATTCTTGGGCTTCTTGAGAATCCAACATCAGGCAAGGTTTTTTATGAAGGAATTGACGCTTCCGGATTGAAAGAAAACGAACTGGCAAAATTCAGAAATGAAAAAATCGGTTTTGTTTTTCAATTTCACCATCTCCTCAACGAATTTACCGCTCTTGAAAATGTAATGATTCCTGCTCTTATTGGAGGTTGCAAAAAAACGCAGGCAAAAGAAATCTCAGATGATATTCTGAAAAGTGTAGGCCTTGCTGAGAGGGCTCACCATAAACCCGGAGAATTATCAGGCGGTGAACAGCAGAGGGTAGCTATTGCAAGGGCTCTGGTAATGAAACCAAAGATTGTGCTTGCTGATGAACCAACCGGAAATCTTGACCAGAAAACAGGAGAAGAGGTCTTTGAGCTTCTGAAAAAACTTAAAAAAGAAAGGGAAGAAACATTCGTTATTGTCACCCATAATCTTTCACTTGCTAAACAGGCTGACAGAATTCTTGAGTTAAAGGACGGGAAGCTGGAGAAAGTAGGGGCGAGTCGGTGACTCGCCCAGTTCGGAGTTCGGCGTAGGGGCAAACCTTGTGTTCGCCCTCGATAGGCGGGGTTTTCTAACCCCGCTTTGGCGGGACAAGAATGTCCCGCCTATCGGATGAAATCGGATTTATGCCATTCCCATTGTTCGGAGTTAGAGAAAAATGACTTTTCAGGAACTGATATTTGCATTGCAGAATTTCTGGGCTAAACAGGGGTGTCTGATTGTCCAACCCTATGATACTGAAAAAGGTGCGGGAACATTTAACCCTGCCACTTTTTTAAGAGTATTAGGGCCTGAACCCTGGAGGGCTGCATATGTTGAGCCTTCAAGAAGGCCAGCAGACGGAAGATACGGCGAAAACCCAAACAGGCTTCAGCACTACTACCAGTTTCAGGTAATAATGAAGCCCTCGCCTGAAAATATACAGAATATGTACATAGACAGTCTTAAAAGCTTTGGAATTGACCCGTTAAAACACGACATCCGTTTTGTAGAAGATGACTGGGAATCGCCAACCCTTGGCGCGTGGGGACTTGGGTGGGAAGTGTGGCTTGATGGAATGGAGATAACCCAGTTTACCTATTTTCAGCAGGCTGGAGGTATTGACCTGAAACCTGTTTCAGCTGAAATCACATACGGAATAGAACGCATATCAATGTACCTTCAGGGGATAGAAAACGTCTATGATATAACGTGGACGCCTGGAATCAAATATGGAGATGTCCACCACAGAAGTGAAGTTGAATTCTCAAAATATAACTTTGAAGAAGCAAATATTGAGATGCTTTTAAAATTATTTGAAATGTACGAAAAAGAAGCCCTGAGGCTTCTTGATATCAATCTCGTGCTTCCCGCTTATGACTACTGCCTGAAAACATCACACACCTTTAATCTTCTTGATGCAAGGGGTGCAATATCAGTTTCAGAAAGAGTTGGTTATATAGGGCGAGTAAGGCAGATAGCAAGAAAATGCGCAGAAGCATATTTGAAACAACGGGAGGAGATGGGGTTCCCGCTGTTAAAGGGGTGTGTGAGTAATGAGTGACTCGTGACTCGGGCTCCGTGACCCGTGAATTACAAGCGACAAGGCACGAACAACAAGTGACGGGTTACCAGACACGGACAACGAAAAAACTATGACCAAAGAATTACTAATAGAAATTGGCACAGAGGACATCCCGGCTAAGTTTTTTCCGGAAGCCCTGGAAAACTTAAAATCAGTTGCTGAAAAAAATCTCAGGGCAGAGAGGCTTAAGTTTAAAGAAACTATTGCTTTCGGAACCATGAGGAGAATTGTTCTTCTCGTAAAAGGGCTTGAGGAAAAGCAGGAGGACCTTGTTGAAGAAGTAATAGGACCAAAAGCTGAAGCTTCTTTTGACTCCGGCGGCAATCCAACTCAGGCAGCTGCAGGATTTGCAAAAGCCCACAGCGTTGATATCTCTTCATTATTTATAAAGGAAACGAAAAAAGGGAAATCTGTCTGCGCCAGGAAAAAACTGTCAGGGAAAAACACAAAAGAAATTCTTCCGGAAATTATTTTAAAAATAATATCCGAGCTTTCCTTTCCTAAATCTATGCGATGGGGAAACCTTGATTTCAGGTTTGCAAGACCGGTTCACTGGCTCCTCGTTTTGTATAATGGAGAGGTAATAAAACTAAAGGTTGGAGATGTGGAAAGCTCTAATATCTCATTCGGGCACAGGTTTTTGAGCCCGGATACATTTGAGGTCAGGGATTTTAAAGACTATAGGAAAAAATGTAAAGCCAATTTTGTAATTGTTGACCCATTGGAAAGAAAAACAGTTATTGAAAGCGGTATAAAAAATGCGGCATCATCAAAAAACGGGTCTGTATCAGACTGTAGCGCCCTTCTTGAAACCGTAAATTTCATGGCTGAATATCCTACAGCATTTGTTGGAAGCTTTTCTGAAAGATTCTTGAGCATTCCAAAGGAAGTACTTATAAACACCATGAAGAAACAACAGATGTACTTCCCTCTTTTTAACTCCCAAAATAACCTTATGAACTACTTCATAGGTGTTGCGGATACTGAAAATAAGGATTTGAGCATTATAATAAAAGGTAATGAGAGAGTGCTGAGAGCAAGATTCTCAGATGCTGAATTTTTCTTTAAGGAAGACCAGAAAATCAAACTGGAATCCAGAGTCGATGCTCTTAAAGGCATAATATTTCTGGAAAAACTAGGAACCGTTTATGACAAGGTTGTAAGGATTGGAAAGCTTGCTGCCTTCTTAAACCGTAAAGTATTAAGAAGCGGGAAAAATGAGGCATTAAACCTTGATGAAGGTATAGTGCAAAGGTCTGCAATGCTCTGCAAAACTGATTTGCTTACTGAAATGGTCAAGGAATTTCCTGAACTCCAGGGAATAATGGGCAGGGAATATGCGCTTTTGCAGAAAGAAAATGAAAATATTGCCGCTTCAATATACGAGCATTATCTGCCAAGATTTGCCGAGGATGAAACTCCGCTAACTGACTACGGAACCCTGCTAAGCCTTGCAGATAAATTTGATACTATTTCAGGATGTTTCTCGATTTCTCTTGTCCCAACAGGTTCTGAAGACCCCCTTGGCCTGCGCCGTTCAACAATCGGGATAATAAACATTCTGATTAACAGGGAATACAAGCTGTCGCTGAAAGAAACCATTTCCGAATCTCTTAAACTTTACGGTGTTGAAAAAAACAGGGAAGGTCTACAGTCAAACGTTTTAAGTTTCTTTACAGCAAGGTTTAAAAACATTTTAATCTCTCAGGGCTATGAATCAGATGTGATTGATGCTGTGTTTTCGCAGAATTTTGATGACCTGCTTGATTCAAAAAACAGAATTGATGCAATATCACGGATGAAAAAGGAGGAAGGCTTCAATTCCCTTACCACAACATTTAAGAGAGCAATCAGGATTCTTCCCGGCAATGAAAAAAACGATGTCAGAGAATCGCTTCTCAGAGAAAACGCTGAAAGGGATTTATACACTGTTTTTAAATCAATACAGGCAGAAAGCAGAACTCTCCTCGATAACGGAGATTACTATGCGGCGCTTAAAAAAATCTCTAAGATAAAGGACCAGGTTGATAAGTTTTTTGATGATGTTATGGTAATGGTTGATGATGCTGAATTGAAAAAAAACAGGCTCAGTTTGTTAAATAATGTGATTGGACTTTTTTCCAGAATTGCTGATTTCAGCAGAATATCTGAGGGTTAAATACTAAATTATGAAAAGGATGTAAATATTAATTCAGGAGGAATGTATGGCTAAATTTGTTTATTTTTTCGGGAAGGGATCTGCTGACGGTAAAGGCGATATGAAAGAACTGCTCGGAGGAAAAGGTGCAGGGCTTGCTGAAATGACCAACGCAGGTATTCCTGTACCGCCCGGATTCACAATTACCACAGAGGCATGCAAGGTCTATTATGAAAACGGTGAAAAGCTTCCGCAAAAAATAAAATGGGAAATAGATGAGGCGTTGAAGCGGCTTGAAGATATACTGGGTTTAAGACTCGGAAACCCCAAAAACCCTCTGCTTCTTTCTGTTCGTTCAGGATCAAAGTTTTCAATGCCCGGAATGATGGATACTATTCTTAATCTCGGGCTTAATGATGAAACAGTAGAAGGGCTTGCAAAGAAAACAGGCAATAAAAGATTTGCCTACGACAGCTACAGAAGATTCATTCAGATGTTCGGGAATGTTGTCCTCGGCATTGGCAAGGATGTCTTTGAACATATTCTTATTGAAAAGAAAAAGAAATGCCGCGCCAAGTTCGACACAGACCTCTCGTGGGAAGCCTTAAGTGACCTCACATCTGAATATAAAAAAGAAATGAAAAGGGTAGTAGGCATAATTTTTCCTCAGGATGCCCATATACAGCTTTCTATGGCAAGAGATGCAGTTTTTAAATCATGGCACAATCCAAGGGCAATAACCTACAGGAAATTAAATGATATCCCTGAAAACCTTGGAACTGCGGTAAATGTGCAGGCAATGGTTTTTGGAAACCTCGGCAAAACATCAGCCACAGGCGTAGGATTCACAAGAAACCCTGCAACAGGAAAAAATGAATTCTACGGAGAATTTCTGATTAATGCCCAGGGAGAGGATGTGGTTGCAGGAATCCGCACTCCTCAGCCAATATCCAATTTAAGAAAAGTAATGCCTGAAGTTTTCAGGCAATTAAAGGAAATCACAGACCGTCTTGAAAAGCATTATCGTGATGTTCAGGATTTTGAATTTACCATTCAGGACAAACAGCTTTTCATGCTTCAGACAAGGAACGGAAAAAGAACAGCTATTGCAGCAATAAAAATAGCTGTTGATATGGTTGAAGAAGGGCTGATTACAAAAGAAGAAGCTATTTTAAGAGTGGAACCTGCCTCACTGGACCAGCTTCTCCATCCTGTCTTTGAACCAAAACACAGGGCAAAAGCAAAACTATCGGCAAAAGGGCTTCCTGCCTCCCCGGGCGCAGCAACAGGAAAAATAGTCTTTACTGCAGACGATGCAGTTGAATGGGCTAGAAAGAAAGAAAATGTTATCCTTGTAAGGAATGAGACCGTTCCTGATGATATTCACGGAATGAATGTTGCCAAGGGTATCCTTACAGCAACCGGAGGAATGACATCTCATGCTGCTGTTGTGGGAAGGCAGATGGGAAAGCCAAGCATTGTGGGATGCAACAATCTCATCATAAACGAAAAAGGAAAAACCCTGATTGTTGACGGAAAAAAGCTGAAAGAAGGAGATTATATTTCAATAGATGGTTCAACCGGAGATGTAATACTTTTACAGCTTCCAACCACTGACTCTGAAATCATTCAGGTGGTTACAGAAAAGATTAAACCCAATAAATCCCAAACCTATCAGAATTTCCATAAACTCTTATCATGGGCTGAAGAAGCAAAAAGACTCAAAGTCAGAGCAAATGCAGATATCCCAAGAGATGCCAAGACAGCATTTGCCTTTGGCGCTCAGGGTATAGGGCTTTGCAGGACTGAGCATATGTTCTTTGCAAAGGAAAGACTTCCTATAGTTGTAAAAATGATACTATCCGCAGCAAAAGGACAGGAAGGAGTCAATATAATTGAGTCCCTGAAAAAGAGGACATCAGAAACAGGATCAAACCAAAATAACAAGGAACTCAAGGATGAATTGAAAAAGGCAGAAGCAACATACAGTGAAGCAATTAAGGATTATATGGATTCATTAAAAAAACTCCTGCCAATGCAGAAGAGTGACTTCTATGGACTCTTCAAGGAGATGAGAGGATATCCCGTTACAATAAGGACACTTGACCCGCCTTTACACGAATTCCTTCCAAAGAGAGAAGAACTGATGGTAGAAATTGCTACGCTGAAAGCCTCAAATGCAAAAAAGAATAAAGCAAAAATAGAAAAACTTGAGGAACTGCTGGCAAAAGTTACTGAACTCCACGAGTTCAACCCGATGCTTGGTCACAGGGGATGCCGTCTCGGAATAACCTATCCTGAAATTACAAAAATGCAGACGGAAGCAATTTTTACTGCAGCCTGTGAACTTGCAAAAAAGAAGATAAAAGTAATACCTGAGATAATGATTCCCCTTGTAGGCCATGTAAGGGAGCTGAAAGCCCAGAAAAAAATAGTTGTCTCTGTCGCAGAAGAGGTAATGAAAAAGAACAAAGTCAGGATAGATTACCTTGTCGGCACCATGATAGAGCTTCCGCGGGGAGCAATCACTGCAGATGAGATTGCGCAAGAAGCAGATTTCTTTTCCTTTGGAACCAATGACCTCACGCAGACAACTTTCGGCTTTTCAAGAGATGATGTGGTAAAGTTTTTGAGAGTTTACCAGCAGATGGGAATTCTGGAAAAGGATCCATTTGCAACCATCGATGTTGAAGGTGTTGGACATCTTATAAAGATTGGAGTTCAGAAAGGAAGAGGAATAAAGCAAAATCTGAAAGTAGGTATCTGCGGAGAACACGGAGGAGACCCTGCATCAATAGAATTTTTTAATAAGATAGGGCTTGATTATGTAAGCTGTTCCCCGTACAGAGTGCCTATTGCAAGGCTTGCTGCTGCCCGAATTGCTTTATCCGAGAAGGTTTCAAAAAGAGAAGGTGATTGAACTGTGGAATTAACCTGAAATCCGAAAGAAATGACAATACAAATTTTCCCTTGCAAAAATATATCTTACATGTTAGGGAGTGAAAGTTTTTAAAATACACACACTTTTTGATCCTCTTAAAGAGGTGTCCTGATAAGAATCAGGATTTTAGGAGGAGATGAGAAAAGTGGAGGTTTAACCAAACTTAAAAGGAGAAAATATTGAGCATCATTTCAATGAAAAGTCTGCTCGAAACAGGGGTTCATTTCGGGCATCAGACAAAACGATGGAACCCCAAAATGAAAAAATATATCTATGGTGCTAAGCACGGAATTTATATCATAGACCTGCAAAAAACTGTACGGCTTTTCAGGGAAGCTTACAGTTTTGTGCGAGATCTTGTTGCCTCTGGTGAAAAAATTCTGTTTGTTGGAACAAAAAAGCAAGCATCAGAATCAATAGTAGAAGCAGCAACCCGCTGCGGTATGGGTTATGTAAGTGAAAGGTGGCTTGGAGGAAGCCTGACAAATTTTAAGACAATTTCCAAAAGCATAAAAAAATTAAAAGAACTGGAAGAAATGAAGAACACAGGTATTTATCAGGCTGTTTCCAAAAAAGAAATGATAGAACTCGAAAAGGAAAGAATCAGACTTGAGCGTTATTTTGGCGGATTGAAGAATATGGATAAGCATCCCGCAGCTATTTATGTAGTTGACCCGAGAAAGGAAAGAATTGCAGTAAATGAAGCCAAAATAATGGGAATACCTCTTGTGGGACTGGTAGACACCAACTGCGACCCTGACCTGATTGATTATATCATCCCTGGAAATGACGACGCTATAAGGGCAATCAAACTTATTACATCAAAAATAGCTGATGCTGTCATTGAAGGAAAACAGTTTGCCATAGATCGGGAGTCTGGAAAAACTGAACCAATAGTACCTATGGCTCAAGACCCTGAAACAGATGAAAGCGAAGAAATCGATATAATGAGCGATCATAAAGATAAGACGAAAACCTGAGGATTCTAGGAGGAATTATGCAGGTATCAGCTACACTGGTTAAAGATTTGAGAGAAAAAACAGGTGCAGGCATAGTCGAATGCAAACAGGCACTTGAGGAAAGCAAAGGAAATTTAGATGAAGCAATCAATTTATTAAGAAAAAAGGGGCTTGCTTCTGCGGCAAAGAAAGCAACAAGGGTCGCGAAGGAAGGGATAATCGGTTCCTATATCCACGCAGGAGGTAAAATCGGGGTTCTTGTTGAGGTTAATTGCGAAACAGATTTTGTCGCAAAAACCGAGGACTTCAAATTCCTTGTTAAGGATATCGCAATGCAGATTGCTGCTGCAAACCCAAGATATGTAAGCAGAGAAGAAGTTTCTGGGCAGGAGACTGAAAACGAGAAAAAAATCTACGAAGCGCAGATAAAGGACCAGAAAAAACCTCAGAATGTAATAGAAAAAATTGTGCTTGGAAAACTTGATAAATATTATGAAACTGTGTGCCTTAAGGAACAGATATTTATAAAAAACCCTGAACTCACTATTGAGCAGTTGATTAAATCAAAAATAGCCCAGCTGGGTGAAAATATCAGCATAAAGAGGTTTGTGAGATTCCACCTGGGAGAAGACCATCAGGGATAAAAAAGGGAAACTATAAATCCTAAATTCAAGACTCTAAACAAATTCAAATAGCCAAAATTAAAAACAGTTTAGAACATTGTGATTTATAATTTTCATATTGTTTGGGATTTAAATATTAGGATTTAGAATTTAATTTAGGTTTTCAATTATGAAAAATAACAAGATGAAATATAAGCGCATTCTTCTGAAAATCTCAGGAGAAATCTTGGCAGGAAAAAAAGGGTATGGCATCGATATAGAAATAGTGAAAAAGATTGCCAATGAAATAAAAGAAGTCCATAAACTTGGAACGCAGATTGCAATAGTAGTCGGCGGAGGCAATATATTCAGAGGCGTAGAACTTACTGTACAGGAAATAGACAGGGCATCAGGAGACTATATGGGAATGCTTGCGACAGTGATGAACGCTCTTGCCATTCAGAATGCACTGGAAAAACTCGGAGTATATACAAGAGTCCTTTCAGCAATTGAAATGAAGGAAGTGGCAGAACCTTATATCAGGAGAAGAGCAATAAGACATCTGGAAAAAAACAGAGTTGTAATCTTTGCCGGAGGAACTGGAAACCCATACTTCACTACAGACACAGCAGCTTCTTTGCGGGCTATGGAGATAAATGCTGATGTGATTCTTAAAGCAACAAAAGTTGACGGAGTTTACAGCGCTGACCCGATGAAAGATAGTCTTGCAAAAAAATTTCCTCGGCTTACTTATATTCAGGTTCTTGAAAAAGGCTTAAAAGTAATGGATGCTACTGCAATATCTCTCTGCATGGATAACAACCTTCCTATAATTGTATTCAATCTGAACCAGGATGGCAATATTAAAAAAGCAGTTATGGGAAAAAAAATCGGAACAGTTGTAACAGGGAGCTAATATGATTCAGGAAATCTATAAAGAAATTGAAGAACTTATGAAAAAAGCCTTAACTGCCCTTCACCGCGATTTTGCTTCAATAAGGACAGGAAGGGCAAATGCCGCCTTGCTCGATGGAATAAAGGCAAGTTACTACGGCAACCTGACACCGATAAATCAGCTTGCAACAGTTTCCGTTCCTGAAAACAGATTAATAGTTGTCCAGCCATGGGATCCAAGTGCTCTTGGAGAAATTGAAAAAGCAATTCTAAAATCTGACCTCGGAATATCGCCTGCAAACGACGGGAAAACAATAAAGCTCCCGATTCCGGAGCTGACCGAAGAAAGAAGACGCGAGCTTGTTAAAGTAGTGCACAAGAATGCTGAGAGAGAGAGAGTTTCTATCAGAAACGCCAGAAGGGATGGAAATGAAAAGATAAAGTCATTGCAGAAAGAAAAAAAAATAACTGAGGATGACGCACACAAAGCCCAGACTGAAATTCAGAAAATTACTGATAAATACATGGAACGCCTTGAATCAGCAGTAAAGAGCAAGGAAGAAGAAATTTTAAAGTTTTAAGTTTAAAGGCTACTCTGTGTAACCGCATTAAATTTAAAAAAGCCCTTGAAAATAACAGTAACTCTAAACTTAGCTATTTCTAAAGGTGGTGAAACTGGATGCATACAATAAATGATGAGTGCATTGCTTGCGGAACCTGTGCTGAGGTGTGCCCATCAGAGGCAATAAAAGCAGGAGAGAACAAATACATTATTGACGACAACTGCACTGATTGCGGAACCTGTGTTGAAGCATGCCCTGTTGATGCAATAAAAGCTCCGGCGGCTTAATGTCAATTTTCTTAAAACAAGAATTAGGTCGAGAATCAAAAACATGATTTTTCGGCCTAATTTTTTTATTTCTACTGAATAGAGTTGAAATAAACAAGCTATTATTATAGCATATAAAACTTAAACATTCTGTTGGAAAAACACAATATGATGTCATTCAGTCTGTGTCGCAATGTCATTGCGATGGAGCAAAGCGACTGAAGCAATGTAGTTATGCGCGAAGAAGAACTTTTAAAAAAAATAGATCCCAAAAAGCTTCCAAGACATATTGCTATCATAATGGATGGCAACGGAAGATGGGCAAGGATGAGAAAGCTTAACAGGATTGAAGGCCACAGAAGAGCAACAGAAACTGTAAGAAATGTTGTTATGACTTGCAGGGAGTTAAACATAGAGATTCTGACTCTTTACACCTTCTCGCAGGAAAACTGGAACAGGCCAAAGACTGAAATAAGCGCGCTTATGATACTTCTGAAAAAATTCCTGAGAGATGAACTGGAAGAAATGATGGGCAACAATATAAGGCTTATCTCCATTGGCAGAACAGAAAGATTGCCTGTTGATGTAAAAAGAACTCTGGATTTTGTCACCGGACAGACTAAAAACAATGACGGAATGATACTCAACCTTGCATTGAGCTATGGAAGCAGAACAGAGATAATTGATACAGTAAAAAAAATAGCAAACAAAGTAAAAGAGAAAACTCTTGGCATAGATGAGATAAACGATGAAATCTTTTCTAAAAATCTCTATACATCAGACCTTCCCGACCCGGACCTTATGATAAGAACAAGCGGAGAAATGAGGATAAGCAATTTCCTGCTTTGGCAGCTTGCTTATGCAGAACTCTGGATTACTCCTGTCCTCTGGCCTGACTTTAACAAGGTACACCTCTTTGAAGCCATACTTGATTACCAGAGCAGAGAACGCAGATTTGGACTCACTGCCGAGCAATTAAAGGAAAAAAAGAGGGTAATGCTCTTTTGAAAATAATTCCTTCAAAGAGAATATTAACAGCACTGATTCTTATACCAGCCATACTCCTTATATTGGAAAAAGGAGAAAGGATTGCTTTTTTCCTGCTTGTTACAGCAGCCCAGGTTCTGGCGCTCATAGAATTTTACAATATTTTTTCAAAGACAGGCATTAAGGTCCAAAAATATCTGGGAATCTTGTTTGGTATTTTTATTTCGTATCTGTTTTACAAAAACAGACTCCCTGAAATACTGCTGACCATAACTTTAAGCGTTATATTCACTTCAATTGCAAGGGTTTTTGACAGAGATGGTTTAAAAGACAGCCTTTTTGGTATTGCTGCTACTGTCTCTGGATTGATTTATGCATCAGTTCTTGGAGGATATTTAATCCTTGTAAGAAATCTTGATAACGGGCTAAATTATATTTATATATTGCTTATAATCATATGGGGGTCTGATTCCGGAGCTTATTTTATTGGAAGGAAATGGGGGAAAAACAAACTTTCTCCTGCTATAAGCCCTAATAAATCAATTGAAGGCGCAATAGGAGGGGTTCTAGCAGGAATTTTAGGCGCATCCTTCTGGTGGTTCCGCGGAGAATTCTCTATTTTACACTGCCTGATTTTCGGCACATTAATATCATTGGCAGGAATAACTGGAGATTTGTTTGAATCCCTTATAAAAAGAACTGCCGGGATAAAAGATTCTGGAAACCTGTTCCCGGGTCACGGAGGAATTCTTGACCGCATAGATTCACTTTTATTTGCTGCACCTGTGTGGTACTATTACATCAAATATTTCTTGATTAGATAATACCCCTTGAAACTTTTACCTTTACAGATTATGGAGGAAACCAATGGAATGGGAAATAGAACAAAGAATCAAAACGCTTGAAGACAAGATCGAAAAGCTATGGGGGCATCTTTGACCTCGAGGAAAAGAAAAAAAAATTAGAAGAGATTGAAAAAGAAACATCAAATCCTGAATTCTGGGCTGATAAAAATAAGGCAAAGGAAGTGCTTGCAAGCCGCAAAATCCTTTCCAAGGCAATACAGTCATGGGAAGATATGTGGAAAAATTTCTCAGACCTGAAGGAATTCTACACACTTGCAAAAGAAGAAAATGATGAGAACACTGTTCTGGGCATTGCAACAGAGATTGATAAAATGGAAGCCATTGTCTTAAAGTTTGAAGTCCAGACAATTCTTTCCGGAGAAAATGATTACAATAATGCAATAGTCTCAATTCATCCGGGAGCCGGAGGAACTGAATCGCAGGACTGGGCACAGATGCTTCTGAGAATGTATCTTCGATGGGCTGAAAGGCATGGCTTTAAACCTGAAATCAATGAAACTCAGCAGGGAGAAGAAGCAGGAATCAAAAGCGCAACATTTACTGTAACAGGTGAGTATGCCTATGGGAATTTAAAGGCTGAAGCAGGTGTTCACAGGCTTGTCAGGATTTCACCTTTTGATGCCAACAAAAGGAGACACACATCCTTTGCTTCAGTATTTGTAATTCCTGAAATAGATGATGAAATTGTTGTGGACATAAAGGATGAGGACTTGAAAATTGATACCTTCCGCTCCGGAGGGGCAGGAGGACAGCACGTAAATGTTACTGACTCGGCAGTAAGAATCACTCATATTCCATCGGGCATTATTGTTTCGTGCCAGAATGAACGCTCGCAACACAAAAACAAGTCAACTGCCTTAAAGATTCTCAGGTCAAAGCTCTATAAAAAAAAGCTTGAAGAAGAAAAAAACAAGTTTGAAAAATTACACGGAGAGAAAAAAGATATTGCGTGGGGAAGCCAGATACGCTCATATGTTCTTCATCCTTACCGTATGGTAAAAGACCACAGGACTGAAATTGAGACAGGCAATGCTGATGCGGTGCTTGATGGAGATATTGACAAATTCATAGAGGCATATTTGATGAGAGGCGGGAAGTAAAATTTAAAATTCTAAATTCTAAGCACTAAACAATATCAAATGACCAAAATCCAAAACAGAGTTATGAGAAGTCCAAGAATTTTTTGAATTTTGAAAATTTGAATTTTGAATTTGTTTACCCCGCTTAGAAATTTTAATTTCTAACGGGGTTTAGGATTTAGATATTAGAATTTAGTATTTAATTTTATAAGGTGTAACAATGAAAAATGAAGAAAATGAATTAATTGTTCAGAGAAAAAATAAGATTGAAGAACTAAAGGCTCTCGGTATTAATTCATATCCAAACGATTTCAAGCCTGCTCATACTATAAATAATATTATGATTAAATACCGTGAAAAAAACAGCGAAGAAATTGAAAAGCTGAGTGAAGAAGCTCAGATTTCAGGAAGGATTATTACAATGAGAGTGATGGGAAAGACAACCTTTGCCCACATTCAGGACTCCTCAGGGAAAATGCAGATTATGGTTAGGGAAAATGACCTTGGTGAAAGGGATTATACCATTTTCAAAAAGCTTCTGGATATCGGGGATTTCATAGGCATAAAAGGAAGGGTGTTCCGTACCAAAACCGGTGAACTTACAATACTGGGATTTTTCTTCAAGCTTCTGTCAAAATCGATCAGGCCTCTGCCGGAAAAATGGCATGGGTTAAAGGACATTGAGATAAGATACAGGCAGAGATATGTGGATTTAATTGTCAACTCAGATGTAAAAACTGTTTTTGAGAAAAGAAGCCGTATAATAAGTTCTTTGCGTGAGTTTATGAACCGTGAAGGATTTCTGGAGGTTGAAACACCAATGATGCAGTCAATTCCCGGAGGTGCTGCTGCAAAACCATTCAAGACCTATCACAATGCCCTTGGAATGGAGCTTTTTCTCAGAATTGCCCCGGAATTATACCTGAAGCGTCTGGTAGTAGGCGGAATAGAACGGGTTTATGAAATAAACAGAAACTTCAGAAATGAAGGAATCTCAACACAGCATAATCCGGAATTCACAATGATGGAATTTTATATGGCTTATGCCACTTATCTTGATTTGATGGAATTTACAGAAAAACTGATTTCCCTCACTGCTGAAAAGGTTCTTGGAACACCTAAAATCAAATATGGCGAATATGACATAGATTTAACTCCTCCATGGGAAAGAATAGGATTGGTCAGTTCGATTGAAAAATTCACAGGCATTGCAGGAGAAGAATTTAAAACCATTGAATCTGCCTCCAGAGCTGCAAAAAGGCTTGGAATAAAATTTAATGAAAAAGCCCCAAAGGGAAAGATTATCCTTACAGTTTTTGAGGAGCTTGTTCAGCCCAAGCTGATTAATCCGGTTTTCATCTATGACTTTCCCCTTGATATATCTCCCCTTTCAAGGAAAAAAGATGATAACCCTGAACTTGTGGAAAGGTTTGAGCTTTATGTTGCTGGAATAGAGGTTGCAAACGCATTCAGCGAGCTGAATGACCCGCAGGACCAGAGGGAGCGTTTCATAAGACAGATGGATGAAAGAGCTTCAGGGAACCAGGAGGCGCATATGATGGATGAAGACTATCTGAAAGCGCTTGAACAGGGAATGCCTCCCACCGCAGGAGAAGGAATCGGGATTGACCGCCTGATAATGCTTCTCACAAATTCAAACTCGATAAAAGATGTAATACTCTTCCCTCAAATGAGAAAAGAAAGTTAGAGCTTTTATGGCTTTTGAACTGTTCATTGGGCTCAGATATTTAAAGGCAAAGCGAAAAAATAATTTCATCTCCCTGATAACTTTTCTTTCCATAGGTGGCGTTACCCTGGGAGTCATGACTCTTATAATTGTGATTTCTGTCATCAATGGTTTTGAAGAAAAGATGAAGGAAAAGATTCTTGGAGTCAACTCCCATATAGTCATTTTAAAACAGAACCGTGAAGGTACAATAAAAGAGTATAGAAGCATCATTGACTTATTGAAAAATTATAAAAGAATCGAAAAGGTAAATCCCTTTGTCTATTCTCAGGCAATGCTCTCTTCAAGAGGGAAAACATCAGGAGTTTTTTTAAGAGGGGTCACAGCCTCCTATATAAGCCAGATAAAAGACTTTGCAAAAATAGAAAGAGTCTCCTTCTCACTGCCCTTTAATAAAGATATAATTCCCCTTAGTCCCCCTTTATCAAAGGGGGATTCAGGGGAATTTGATGGCATAATCATTGGCAAGGAACTGGCTTCAAAACTTAATGTGAAGTTAAACGATTTTCTTACAATGATAACCCCGCATCGAAGAGGAAGCCTTCAGAACTCCCTTGCAGGGTTTAAAAGATTTAAAATCGTTGGAATATTTGATTCAGGAATGTATGAATATGATTTGAACCTTGCCTACATCTCTCTTGAAAATGCACAGAGCATTCTCGGGATTAATGATTCAGTTTCAGGGATTGAAATAAAAACTGATGACCCTTACTCTTGCGATGAAATTGTCCGCAATGTCCGCTCAAGGCTGAAATTCCCGTATCTGGTCAGGGACTGGAAAGAAATGAACAGGAATCTTTTTACAGCTCTCTGGATACAGAAAATAATTCTCTTCATAATCATAATGCTCATCATCGTAGTGGCTGCATTTAACATAATAAGCACTCTGATAATGATGGTTATTGAAAAGACAAAAGAGATTTCTATTTTAAGGTCAATTGGGGCTACAAGGAACAATATACGAAAATTATTCATCATTCAGGGCGCAGTGATTGGAATTGCGGGAACCCTTCTCGGTGATATTGGCGGTTATATTGCGTGCATGGTTTTAAAAAAATACCAGTTTATCAAAATAGACTATACAATCTATTACATAAAAACCCTTCCGGTGATAATGGACCCGGCAACATTTTTAATTATTTCAGCATATTCGCTGGCAATATGCTTCCTGTTTACCTTTTTCCCTGCATGGCAGGCATCAAGGCTTAACATAGTTGAAGGACTGAGGTATGAATGAATAAGTTAACAGTCGTCGGTGAATAGTGAATAGTAAAAATGGATACTATTCATTGTTCACTATTAACTATAAGTGAACGACATAAGTAACATCCCATACGATAGGGATTGAGATATGTCTACTTATTTATGACGTTAACTATAAATACTATATACTATTCACTATTCACTAACTTATGTACGAATTTTTCATAGCAACAAGATATCTTAAAGGCAAAAGAAGAAAAAAATTTGTCTCAACTATAACGATTATCTCAGTAGCAGGAATTGCTGTCGGGGTTATGGCTCTGATAATTGTTATTTCAGTTATGAACGGATTTGAAAACGATTTGAGAGAAAAAATTCTTGCAGCAAAACCCCACATAATAATTATGAAAAAAGATGAAAGCCCAATTTATGGCTATCAGAAAATAACAGACAATTTGCAGGAAGCTGCAGGGGTCATTTCATCATCAGCAGTCATAAAGGGACAGGTTATGCTCGCCTCAGGCTCCAGTTCCCTTGGAGCAGAAGTGACTGGGATAGATATAGACAACAAACTCCATCATAAAAAACTCATAGAAACAATTAAAACGGGAAGCTATGATTATTTGAAAAAGTCTGCTCCCACAACAGACAATCAGATTACAAAAAAAGAAAAACATTATATTATTCTTGGTAAAGAACTTGCTTCTGCGCTTAATATTTTCCAGGGAGATAGCATAAAAATGATTTCACCGATTGGCAGAGCTACCCCTGTTGGAATGATTCCAATAATTAAAGAGTTTTATCTTGGAGCAGTATTTGAATCCGGAATGTATGAACACGATTCAGCATCTGCATATATAAATTTTGATGACGGAGATAATTTTTTCCAGATGAAAGGCAGGGCATCAGCAATTGAAGTAAAAGTTGCAGATATCTTCAAAGCCAATGAAATGGCTTCAGATATTAGAAAAAAACTCGGCGATTCTTATGATGTAAGGGACTGGATGGAAATGAACAAACATCTTTTTTCAGCTCTCAAACTTGAGAAAACAGCAATGTTTGCCATTCTTCTTCTGATAATACTGGTCGCGGTTTTCAACATAGCAAGCACGCTCATCATGATTGTAATGGAAAAGGCAAGAGAAATTGCAATATTAAGGTCAGTTGGCGCAACAAGAAATGAAATAATGAAAATATTCATGATAGAGGGAGTAATTACAGGACTTGTAGGAACATCTCTTGGAGTAATTGCAGGAGTAACTCTTTCGTTGCTGCTTGCAAAATATCAGTTTGTCAAACTGGACGAAACAATTTTTTATATCACCAGAATCCCTGTTTTAATGGATACTCTTACTGTTATTCTGATTGCTGTTTCATCAATAGTTTTAAGTTTTCTTTCCACAATTTATCCCTCCTGGTTTGCATCAAGACTCAATCCTGTTGAATCACTAAGGTATGAGTAGTAAGGTTTTAAACCTTTAACTGCCTGCTGAAAACTGATAGTGGACATCTTATTTGGAATACATTGATAAATAGCATCTCACTTTTTTCGTTGACAAAAGTAATTCTATTGATAACTCTCAATCCGCTTCTTTGTTTATCAACACTTTGGCTTTAATTTAGGCAATCCATTTTTAAAAATTGCGTAGGGCTATAATATCCTTTTAGTCTTATTCTGAGAAGGGTATATTTTAATGCATGCAAGAGCATTTGGTTTTATTCTTGTTTTTTTAATTTTTCTTCCAGCTATTTCTTCATCTGAGCTTGCACTGACTTCTAATAATGCTAATCACTATGCTCCCAAGTGGTCTCCTTCAGGAGATTTCATATTTTATCAAAGACCTGATGCTTACAATAATCTCCATTTATACAAAATTCTAAGTTCAGGTGGTTCAGAAATTCCTTTAGGTACAGAACCATGGATTAGCTACTATGACCCACAAATTTCTCCAGATGGAACAAAGATAGTCTATTCTCGACAGGGTAATGACGAAATCTATAGGAGAAAGGGGGGCGTTGTTTTTAAAGAACACGTTCAATTTCTTCGGGGTTGTGAAAAGAGATACTCGCTTGCTCATGCCAGAACAAGCGGGATTAGATGCTTCCGGAACTCTTTGCTTGTTTTAATTGCTTGAGATTTAGGGCAGGGATATTATAAATATTGTTAAGGCTATCCAAAATGTGGGAACTAAAAATGAAAAGTGATAGTATTCAACAACGTCCCCTATTTACCTTACTCGGCAGTTAGCACTGACATTTTCATTAGGCTATCACAGGCTCTCATAAAACTATTGAAATCCTAATAGCAATTTGATATTATGGTAAACGCTAAAAGCAAATAGGCGTAGGGCAAGGTTTTAGCCCTGCTATAAGCAACCCTGAAGGGTTGCCCTACGGAAACATGTCAACTTATTTATGCCGTTCACTATAGTAACTTGGGGTGAATAATGCCAGATGAAGAAAAACTAAGGCTGGGTGAGATACTTATAAAAGAGGGTATCCTCACAGAAGAACAGCTTGCAGAAGTCATAAAATTCCAGAAGGGAAAAGATTCCTATACTCCTCTTGGTGAAATCTGTGTGGCATCTGGATATCTTTCAAGGCACGAGTTAAAAGCTCTCCTTAAGAAATATCGTAAGAATATGAGGATAGGCGAGACCTTTTTGGCCCTAGGCATTATAAATGAAAATCAGTTAAAGGAGGTTTTAGCTCACCAGAAAGAAAAGAAGATAAGGTTAGGGGAGCTCATGGTTAAGAGGGGCATGATTACTGAGGAGCACCTGATAGAAGCTTTGAGCAACCATCTGGATATCCCAAGAATTATCCCTGACCCGAGCCTTATAGACAGAAGTTTGCTTACCGGATTAAACAAGAAATTTTTAATGGCAAACCATATGATTCCTATTTATAAAGATGATAATAACGAGGTAACAGTTATCTTCGCTGATCCATTAGCAGGGGATATCATAAAAAATTTAGAGGCTCATTTTAAATGTAAGGTTTTACCTGCAATTGCCTTGAAGGAGGATATAGAATATGCTTTTAAGCCCTTATTTATGGAAGTTGAGCTAGGGAAAATAGATCTTTCTGAAAAACTCTTTTCAGAACAGGCAAAAGAACTGGCCCTTATCATAAAGGATATGAATCTCTACTCTGATGCTGACAGGACCGTCCAGGTAATCAATTACATAATAACTGAAGCAGTAAAACACGGGGCATCTGATATTCATATTGAACCTCAATCATCAAAAGTGCGGGTGCGATTTAGGATTGATGGAATCCTTCATAATAAAACAGATCTCCCTGTAGGCTTGGGTCCTTACATTTCCTCAAGGATTAAAGCATTATGTGGGCTTGATATTGCAGAGCACAGACGCCATCAAGATGGGAGGGTTGAGGCAAAAGTACTTGGGAAACCTGTGGATCTGCGAATCTCAACCTATGCCTCACTCTTTGGAGAAAATGTAGTAATAAGAATCCTTCAGAGACAGACTCATCTAATGGATCTTGAAAAATTAGGTTTTTCTCCTTTGAACATGACAAAATATGAGAAAATTTTAAATTACCCAACAGGCATAATTTTGGTAACTGGTCCAACAGGCTCTGGTAAGACTACAACTCTTTATGCATCCCTTAATTATTTAAACAGCAAGGAAAAGATGATAATAACTGTTGAAGACCCAGTAGAATATACCATAGATGGAGTGGTTCAAGGAAAGATGGATTTGAAGCTCGGCCTTACTTACAGCGATTTTTTAAAGTCCATAATGCGACAGGATCCAGATGTAATAATGGTAGGAGAGATAAGGGATGCAGATGCTGCTGCGGCAACGATACAAGCTGCTCTTACCGGGCATAAAATATTCTCCTCTTTTCATACTGATGACTCTACAGGAGCCCTCTTGCGACTCATGGATATGGGAATAGATACTTTCTTGATCTCATCAACAATAGTATCAGTTGTTGCCCAGAGACTTGTGAGGGTAATCTGTAATGAATGCAAGAAAGAGTATGTGCCAGAGAGGAATTTACTTACTACATTTCAGATAGACCCTGATGAGGCAGCAAATTTTAAATTTTACAAGGGCAAGGGATGTAAGGCTTGCAATAATACTGGCTATAGTGGAAGGACAGCAATCCATGAGCTACTCCTAGTAAACGATGCTGTAAGGAATGCCATATTGGCAAAAAAGACCTCATCAGAGATCAGGCTAATCGCAAATAAGGAATCAGAGCTTGTTTCTATGCGAGATGATGGTATCTATAAATCAGTAAAAGGGATAACGAATTTTGAGGAAATCTTAAGAGTGGTCTTTACTAATGAAAGCGATCAGTACAGGGGAAGATCAATTGCTGAAATCTGTGATATTTGTAAGATGGTAAAGGGAATAGAAAAAAGTGATCAAGTTAAGATTGTCACAGAGATTTCATTTAAAGAAGAAAAGGTAGAACCTCCAAAACAGATTTCTATACCAACTCCTTTTACGGAACCGATTGATGTTAAAATCCTCGAAACTGATCCGTCAACCCTTCCAGTGGTGGAAATTTTGAGAGTGAGACTAAAGGCTTCTGAGGCTCAGAATGAGATAGACAAGATTGCATCGATATTTAATGAGTATGTTTCCGCTAGTAAGATCTTCGGCAACACCACAGAGGAGATGGTAATAGAGGATTTTATAGAATATATTATCTTTACAATTGCAAGGTCAAGGATCCGTCTAAATGTAGAATTTGTTGAGATTGTGGTGAGGACTAGGAAAGACGGGATAAAGCTCTATCTTGAGACTATATCCCAGAAACCTGCAAAAAATGCACTGATGATGCAGTCAATGCCAGTAAACTATGAAAGGCTTGTTGAGGAACTGGATTTTAAGAAGTATCTGAGGAGTAAAAAGTAAAATAAAAGGGAATGTTGGTGCAGAGAGTGCCTGACATTATTCGGTGTGACAACTTCCTGCGTTAACAGAATAGCCTCTTCAGGAGGAGTGGATAAATCCTGCGATGAAATATTAAAGGAACTTATAAAATGAATGCACTCTCTGCGCCAATGTCCCCTATTTGCACAAACAACCAGGGACCATTAAAAAATAACAAAAAATGAAACCGAATTTTTTAATATATTTCTCAGGAACAGCAATAACCCTTGCCCTGATTTCCTATTCCTATGCAGTGTGGGGAGAGCAGATAACAAAAAAGCTAAAAGGCATCTTTATTGCAGCCTTTCTTATAGGATTCACATTAGACCTCATTGGAACAGGCGGCATGTTTTTAAACACTACAGGCAGAGTATCGCCCATACACGGAATCCTCGGAATATCAGCCTTGATAGTAATGGGTATTCACGCCATCTGGGCTACATCAGTCTGGCTTAGGGAAAACAAAGAAGCAGCAAAGTATTTTCACCGCTACAGCAAGTTTGCTTATATCCTCTGGCTCCTCGCCTTTTTTTCAGGACCATTGCTGAATAGAATAATATAGTTTATCTCTTAAAATTCTATTAACACCAATTGTTAAAAAAACTATTCCTACTTCTTTTAAATAATATTGACAAGATATCTAACCATTGCTAAAAATAATTCCTATAAGTCTCATTTAAATAAAAATTATTTAAAACATCTTCCTTTAGTAACAATGATATGTTAGCAGAAAAAAAAATAAGCAAATTAACAATTTCCTTGATTCTACTTTTCTTAATCTCACTTCTTACTATTTTCATAAAA
This sequence comes from Candidatus Schekmanbacteria bacterium RIFCSPLOWO2_02_FULL_38_14, assembly GCA_001790855.1. Taxonomy (NCBI): domain Bacteria; phylum Candidatus Schekmaniibacteriota; species Candidatus Schekmanbacteria bacterium RIFCSPLOWO2_02_FULL_38_14. The sequence goes on from MGDH01000036.1 coordinate 106,134, forward strand.
GATGCCCGTACTGATTTTAAGAAATCCATTAACCCCGTCAAAGTAAATACAGATTTCAAAATATCCCCGGACAATGTCATTGTTAAGATAGGAAAGAAGAAAAAGTTCCGTATTAAAGGAACAGGAAGCCGTAAGCTTATTCAAAGCGGTGAAACTCTGGTATGGTGTGTGAATGGCATTGAGCGTGGAAATGATATTTATGGAGTTATTGACGGAAAAGGTCTGTACAAAGCCCCTTCCAAAATCCCTAGTCCGAATTCAGTAACAATTTCTGTTAATGGGATTAATGGAAATTACAACATTGAGCCAGCCCATGCAAGAATCTTTCCTAAAAAAGTAAGGTGGGGCAGATTTTATCTTAAGGCAAAGTGGGTACACAAAAACAGCAAGGTTACAGCCCTGCAGGATGAAATCCCCCAAGATGTAAAATGGGTGCAGGGAAAGGCTTCTGATACCTCTGGTAATAATTTTGGAGATTTCACGGCTGATCCTGTTGATGTTGCAAAAAGGGAGATTACTTTTTCTGATGTCCTCCTTGACGGAATCTATACCATCACCCTTGAGGGTCTTGACGCATCACAGAAAAATGTTCTCTACAGGGGGACAATAAAGGATGTCGAGGCTGTGCCTCTTGATCAAAAGCCCCAACCAGTAACAATATATATGAAAGCTGTTGACAGCGAAGTTGGAGTAATAATTTCACCTGAAACAGCGAGTTTAGAAAGCGGGCTGTCCCAGCAGTTTTCAGCAACTGTCACAGGAGCCTTTATTACTTTAGTTGCATGGTCAATTGTTGATGATAATGATTCCAAAGGGACAATCAGCAGTAATGGCAAGTATAAAGCACCTGATGTTTCTGAACCCATTTTAGTGACAATTAAGGCTGTAAGTGAAGCTGACCCGACAAAGTCAGCAACAGCTACTATCACAGTCAGTCCAATCATTACAACAACGACAACTACTACCTCAACTACAACTACGACCACAACAACGACTACTACAACAACAGAGGCTCCACCTACTACGACAACAACTACGACTACGTCAACGACAACAACTACGACTACGTCAACGACAACAACTACGACTACGTCAACGACAACAACTACAACCACTACAACAACAACTACCACTACATCAACCACCACCACAACTACGACCACTACTTCAACTACAACGACAACAACAACTATACTTAGCGGTGCGCCTCTTTCTGTCTATGTGATGAGTGGGGGAAACACCACAGCAGACCAGGCAGTTACAAATGCCATGACTGCACGTGGTCATAACCCAACACTTGGTGTTCAACCCGGGCAGTGGGATAGTACACAGGTTAACCTCAACAATTTTAATGTGGTTGTTCTCCTTAACAACTATAATTGGAGCTCAAGCGGCAGCATGCCAACTTCTGGCCAGACTGCCATTATTAATTATGTTTCCGGAGGCGGGGGCTTGGTTACTGGAGAGTGGACTATCTGGAACATAGATGCAGGAGGAAAGCATACAGGTCTTGACCCAATTATCCCAGCAGATGGTGGACCGTTTAACAGTGCAACCTCTTCTACTTATACACAGGCTACAGCAGATTCTGTTCTTGATAATGGACTCCCTTTATCTTTTAGTTTTCCAATGAACACTATTCAGGGTTCTGAATCAAAGCTTACTGCTAAAAGTGGAGCAACGGTCTTTTACAATAGCAGCAACTCAGGAGGGCAAAGCGGTAATGGAGTTGTGGGCTGGACCTATGGCAGTGGCCGAGTAATCAGTTTTTCCACATTGATTTCTAATATCGAGCTCTCTGATTCAAATTACTCAAGGCTGTTTGTTAATGCCGTTGAGCGGGCAGGAAATTCTACGCCATTGCCAACAACAACCACAACAACATCAACAACAACGACAACTACCACCACTACTACAACCACAACGACCACGACCACAACAACTACAACTACCACCACATCAACCACTACAACAACTATCCTGATGGGCGGCTCTATACAAGGCAATCCTCTTAGCCTTATAAATACTGTCACAACCTTTGCAGGTTCTGCTGGTCTTAGTGGTTCAACAGATGGCACAGGTTCAGCAGCGAGGTTTTCGTCTCCAATTGACATAACCACAGATGGGACAAACCTGTTCGTAGCTGATGGCAATAATCACACTATCCGCAAGATTGTTATATCAACAGGAAATGTTACCACTATTGCAGGTTCTGCGGGTATTTCTGGTTCGACAGATGGCACAGGCTCATCTGCAAGATTTTATAATCCTCGTGGTATAACCACAGATGGGACAAACCTGTTCGTAGCTGATGAGTGGAATCACACAATCCGCAAGATTGTTATATCTACAGGTGTTGTTACAACTTTTGCAGGTTCTGCAGGGCTTAGTGGTTCAACAGATGGCACAGGCTCAGCAGCAAGATTTAAGTATCCATGGGACATAACCACAGATGGGACAAACCTGTTCGTAGCTGATACCGGTAATCACACTATCCGCAAGATTGTTATATCAACAGGAAATGTTACCACTATTGCAGGTTCTGCTGGTCTTGCTGATTCAACAGATGGCACAGGCTCAGCAGCAAGATTTAATAATCCAATTGGTATAACCACAGATGGGACAAACCTGTTCGTAGCTGATTACGGTAATCACACTATCCGCAAGATTGTCATATCTACAGGTGCTGTTACTACAATTGCAGGTTCTGCGGGTAGCTTTGGTTCAACAGATGGGACAGGCTCAGCAGCAAGGTTTAAGTATCCCTATGGTATAACCACAGATGGGACAAACCTGTTCGTGGCTGATACCGGTAATGACACTATTCGCAAGATTGTTATATCAACAGGAAATGTTACCACTATTGCAGGTTCTGCGGGTATTATTGGTTCAACAGATGGGACAGGCTCAGCAGCAAGGTTTAATGATCCAATGGGCATAACCACAGATGGGACAAACCTGTTCGTAGCTGATGGCAATAATCACACTATCCGCAAGATTCAGAAAAACCTCATGGGTGGCTCTATACAGGGCAATCCACTTAACCTTGCAAATGCTGTTACAACCTTTGCAGGTTCTGCTGGTCTTTTTGGTTCAACAGATGCCACAGGTTCAGCAGCAAGGTTTTATGGTCCTATTAGTATAACCACAGACGGGACAAATCTATTTATACCTGATAGCAATAATCATACAATCCGCAAGATTGTTATATCTACAGGTGCTGTTACTACAATTGCAGGTTCAGCAGGGTCTCTTGGTTCAGCAGATGGGACAGGCTCAGCAGCAAGATTTAATTATCCTCAGGGTATAACCACAGACGGGACAAATTTATTTGTAGCTGATAGTTATAATCATACAATCCGCAAGATTGTCATATCTACAGGTGCTGTTACAACAATTGCTGGCTCTGCTGGTGTTAGTGGTTCAACAGATGGGACAGGCTCAGCAGCAAGATTTTATCGTCCTTGGGGTGTAACCACAGATGGGACAAATCTATTTATAACTGATGGCAAAAATTATACAATCCGCAAGATTGTTATAGCTACAGGTGCTGTTACCACAATTGCAGGTTCTGCTGGTCTTAGTGGTTCAACAGATGCCACAGGTTCAGCAGCAAGATTTAATTATCCCAGGGGTATAACCACAGATGGGACAAATCTATTTGTAAATGATCTTACCAATTGTACTATCCGCAAAATTGTTATATCTACAGGTGCTGTTACAACAATTGCCGGCTCAGCAGGTAATATTGGTTCAGCAGATGGGACAGGCTCAGCAGCAAGATTTTATTATCCTCCTGATATAACCACAGACGGGACAAATCTATTTGTATCTGATTCTCCCAATAGTACTATCCGCAAGATTGTTATATCTACAGGTGCTGTTACAACAATTGCCGGCTCAGCAGGTAATATGGGTTCAGCAGATGGGACAGGCTCAGCAGCAAGATTTTATTATCCTTGGGGTATAACCACAGACGGGATAAATCTATTCGTATCTGATTATTCTGATAATACTATCCGCAAGATTCAGTAGAACCTTCCAATAATTTCAGTGAATTACCCTGCAGCAAGCTGCCTGTCCGACAATTCCTTTTTTGTCATTGCGAGCGACCAAAGGGAGCGTGGCAATCTCTTTAATAACAATGACATTTTTGAGATTGCTTCGTCGCTTCGCTCCTCGCAATGACATTGTCGGACAACCTGCAAGCTGCCTGGCATCTAAAAACTTAGATTCTTGTCCGTCATTCCTGCCCCGTACTTGATACGGGATGGGAATGACACAAGATAACCCTGTGATAAACGGAAAAAGCTGCTTTCATCTGCCCAGCAAGCTCTGGAGTATTCAGCAGTATTTTTTTATAAATTAATTTTATAAATTAATGGTTGTTTTATTTTTTCACTGTGCTTATATTAACCCGTGAATTTTTAAAAATTATATTAAATTTGTGGAGGGTATATAATGATACTATTAGCCGGTGCAGCAGGCACACTCGGAGGCGCTGTTGCAAGAGCACTTAAAAGAGAGGATTTGAAGTTTATTGCTATTGATGTAAATGCTGACAAACTGAAAACAATAGAGGGTCTTGCTGAGAAAACCGCAGTATGCGACATGTCAAAAAAGGAATCCCTGTCAGGCATTTTAAAAGGAGTCAAAACTGTTATCAGCACAGTGGGGCTGCAGAGGGAATCAGAAAATGTAACCTATATGGATGTTGATTATCAGGGGAATAAAAACCTTCTTGATGAGGCAAAGGCACAGGGCGCAGAGCAGTTCATCTATGTCTCTGCGCTTGCCACAAAAGAAGATGCCCCAAGAAAAGTCCATCAGGCAAAGTGGCTCATGGAGTGCGCTTTAAGAGATAGCGGAATGAATTACACAATTTTCAGACCTTCAGGGTTTATGACTGATTATATCTGGTATTTCGGGAAAGAGATGAAAAGCAAGGATACCTTTGAAATACTCGGAACCGGCGAGATGAAGGTGCAGCCAATTCATATTGATGACCTTGGAACCTGCATTGCAAAAGCAGTTGAAAACAAAAAGGCATACAATAAAGCCTTCCCTGTTGGAGGTCCTGAACAGATGACACTTAACCAGATTCTTGAATTTTATCAGGAATTTTTTAACAGAAATGTCCATATTGTAAGAACCCCTCTTGAAGAAGCAGAAAAAAGAGGAATGCCAAAGGATTTTCTTCTGAGAATGAAAACTGATTCAGTCTGCGACATTACAGATGTAAAGAACACCTTTGGCCTGAAATTCAGGTCATTAAAGGATTGCGTTAAAGAGGTGGACTGGAGCAAGGTATGATTCGTGGATAGTGACTCGTGGCTCGTGAACCGTGACTCGTAAGAAGAAGGGTTGTCAAGATTGAAAGTAAAAGATTATAAGGAATTAAATGTATGGAAAAAAGGAATAGAAATTACTGATAAAATATACTCAATAACAGATACTTTCCCAAGTCATGAATTATATAGTTTGTCTAATCAAATGAGAAAAGCAGCTGTATCTGTTCCTTCAAACATAGCAGAAGGATTTGTAAGAAACCATACTAAAGAATATATACAATTTCTTTATATATCATTAGGTTCCTGTGCAGAGTTAGACACACAGCTTATAATTGCTAATAAAAGGAATTATATAACAAAACAAAAATTAGAGGAATTATCAGAGGATATAAACCATGAAAGCCGTATGCTCGTAGCACTTATTAATACATTGTCTCATATTAAGTGAATAACTATCATTTCATTTCCTCAAAAACAAACTAATATTAAACGAGCCACGAGTCACGAGCAACGAATTACTAAAAACGAACAATGAACCTAAAACACCAAATCGACCTAATACTCCACTCATCCCACTCAGACCCTTTTCATGTCCTTGGCGCTCATCCTGTCGAGGTTGACGAAAATGATGTTGTTGCAGTAAGGGCATTTCTTCCTGAAGCAAAAGAAGTTTCAGTCATTGACCCTGCCAAAGATAACAAAGAATATTTAATGAACAAACTTCATAAAGAAGGGTTTTTTGAAGTTATCATTTATGAGGCAAAAGAGGTCTTCCCTTATAAATTAAAAAAAATAAACCATGATGGCTCAGTCAGTATCTTTCATGACCCCTACTCTTTTCTCCCTGTTCTGACAGACTTTGACCTTCATCTTATGGGCGAAGGCACACACTACAAAAAATACGAAAAACTCGGCGCCCACCTAATGACCATTAATAATATAAAAGGTGTTTTTTTTGCTGTGTGGGCGCCAAACGCACTGAGAGTAAGTGTCATAGGTGATTTCAACAACTGGGACGGAAGAAGGCATCCAATGCGTTCAAGAGGATTAAGCGGAATATGGGAACTCTTCATTCCTGAGCTTGATGAAGGAACCCTTTACAAGTTTGAAGTTAAATCAAAATACAAAGGGTATTTGCAGGAAAAAGCAGACCCCTATGCTTTTTATTCAGAGCTCAGGCCAAAGAGCTCTTCAGTTGTTCATAGCATCAATAGATACAAATGGAATGATGAGAAATGGATGAATGAAAGAAAGCAAAAAGACTGGCTTAGCTCTCCAATCTCGGTTTATGAAATCCATCTAGGCTCATGGGGAAGAGTGCCCGAAGAAAACAACCGCTGGCTTACTTACAGGGAATTAGCCGATGAATTAATCCCCTATGTTCTTGATATGGGTTATACACACATCGAACTTCTTCCGGTAAGCGAGCATCCCCTTGATGAATCGTGGGGATATCAGACAATAGGTTATTATTCCTGTACAAGCCGTTTTGGGAAGCCAGAAGATTTTATGTATTTTATTGACCAGTGCCATCAAAACGGAATCGGCATAATCATTGACTGGGTTCCCGCGCATTTTCCAAAGGATGCACACGGGCTTGGCTATTTTGATGGTACTGCCCTCTATGAGCACGAAGACCCCCGCAGGGGTGAACAGAAAGAATGGGGAACGCTGATATTTAATTACGGAAGAAATGAAGTAGCCAATTTTCTCATAGCAAACGCTGTGTTCTGGCTTGATAAATACCACATTGACGGACTGAGAGTTGATGCAGTCGCCTCAATGCTTTACCTTGACTACTCAAGGGAAAAAGGTGAATGGATAACAAACCAGTATGGAGGAAATGAAAATCTTGAGGCTGTTGCATTAATTAAAAGATTTAATGAAGTTGTTCATCGCTACCACCCCGGAGTTCTTACCATTGCAGAAGAGTCAACAGCCTGGCCCATGGTATCCCGCCCCACTTATCTTGGAGGGCTTGGTTTCAGCCTTAAATGGAATATGGGATGGATGCACGACATACTTGAATATTTTTCCAAAGACCCTATTCACAGAAAACACCATCAAAATAACCTCACCTTTGCGCTTCTCTATGCCTTCACCGAAAACTTTATTCTCGTTCTTTCTCACGATGAAGTGGTTTATGGAAAGTGCTCACTCCTCAACAAAATGCCCGGAGATATGTGGCAGAAGTTTGCAAACCTGAGGCTCCTCCATGCATATATGTATGCCCAACCCGGTAAAAAACTAATATTTATGGGTGGAGAAATCGGACAGTGGTCTGAATGGGTTTTTTCACAGAGTCTTGACTGGCATCTGCTGCAGTATGAACCCCACAAAAAATTTAAGAACTGGATAAAAGATTTAAATGACCTCTACAAAAAAGAACCTTCCATGTATGAGATTGATTTCAATTCCCATGGTTTTGAATGGATAGACTTTGGAGATTACGAAGGAAGTATTGTTTCCTTTATCAGGAAAGGAAAAGATATAGAGGATTTTACTGTCTTTGTTTTCAACTTTACTCCGGTACCAAGATATAACTACAGAATCGGTGTTCCAAAATCAGGTCATTACAAAGAGGTGCTTAACAGCGACTCGGAAAGATACTGGGGAAGCAATGTTGGCAATTTAGGAGGTGTCAATGCAAAACCAATAAGGTGGCATGGAAGGAATTATTCAATCAGAATAAACCTCCCGCCTCTTGGAGCTTTGATATTTAAACTGCTTTAGAGTTTCAAGTCTAAGGAAACTTTGAAACTTGTAAAGGAGTCATCACAATGCTTGAAAATCCAAAAATTACCTATGATATCGGAGCAATCCATACCTCAAATCTCTATTCACTTGACAAAACCGATTTTCTGGCTTTAAGATGTTATTGAATTAGTCAGGAATATATAGTTGAAAACAAGTAATTTTCTTGCGGGCTAAAAATGGCTTGCCAGAAGTTTTTTTAAAGTAAGTTTTTTTTATTTAAACCTTTAATAAAAATTCTATGACTTTTGGCTCAGTATTTCAATTCTTCTCAAAAGACCTCGCTATTGACCTTGGCACTGCCAACACCCTTGTCTATATGAAAGGCAAGGGAATAATCATCAACGAGCCTTCAGTGATTGCTGAGAATTCCATAACAGGGGAAACCCTTGCTATAGGCAAAAAGGCAAAAGAGATGCTTGGCAAATCTCCGCCCTACATTGATGTCATCAGACCAATTAAAGATGGGGTTATTTCAAATATTGAAGCAACAATGGAAATGCTGAAATATTTTATTCATGAAACTCACAACCGCAGAACTCTTGTCTATCCAAGAGTTGTAATATCAACACCACTCAGCATAACTTCCGTGGAGAGAAGGGCTGTAAAAGAATCAGCAGAAGAAGCAGGAGCAAGAGAAGTATATCTTATTGAAGAGCCAATGGCTGCTGCCATAGGCGCAGGGCTTGCAGTACAGGATCCCTCAGGATGCATGATTATAAATATAGGAGGAGGAATGACTGAAGTCGCCGTTATCGCCCTTTCAGGAATTGTATGCAGCAAGTCAATAAGAATTGCCGGAGATGCACTGAATGAGGCAATAATTCAGTTTATGAAAAGCAAGCATAACCTCCTGATTGGAGAACTTACAGCAGAAAGAATAAAAATACAGCTTGGGTGCGCTTGCGGAGGAAGCCTTGAGAAAACCATGACTGTTAAGGGGAGAGATTTAATCAGGGGGCTTCCTGTAACCCTGTTTGTTAGTGAGAAAGAAATCGAAGAAGCCTTGTCAGAAACTTTAAACAACATAGTCATGACAGTAAAACTTACGCTTGAAAATACGCCACCTGAGCTTGCTGCTGACATTATCACAAAAGGAATAGTAATTGCCGGTGGCGGGGCTCTTTTAAAAGGGATAGGCGCATTGATTCAAAAAGAAACGGGCCTCCCTGTTAACCCCGCAAAGGATCCAATCTCTTCTGTTGTCATTGGTGCCGGAAAAATGCTTGATGAGTTATCTCTTCTGAAAGAAATTTCGGTTAAAGATTAAAAGATTGGATATAGGAGAAAGCAGATGGAAAAATTTACCCGTTGCAGAAAATGTGGAAGAGTAATGAAAAAAGAATATGTTGGTGAGTGGAAGGCAAAACTTATTTGCCCATGTGGATTTTCAGATTTTGAACTCATATCAGGAAAAACCAGAACTCTTGCTCCTCCGCAATTAAAAAAGAATATCCAATCTTCAATGACTTACAAGTCAGACTTGGGATATGTTCTAACCATGGACAAAGCAAACAGAGAAAAAGTAGAAATATTATCACTTGAAGAAATAAGTATGCTGGTAAGCTCTGATTGCGATTTCAATACAGTATTAAATAATCTCCTTGAAAAGATCTGCGCAAGCCTTGCCGCAGATGTATCCTCAATATATATTCTTGAAGGAAATAAACTTGTTTTAAGAGCAACAAGGGGGCTGAAAAAAGAACTGGTTGGAACACTGAAGCTTGAAATAGGCGAAGGAATAACCGGAACTGCTGCGAAAGAGAAAAAAACAATTATTGTTGAGGATATCTCCCTTGACAAAAGGAGTAAAAAAATCAAAGGAGTTAATGAGGATTCAATCAAGGCAATGCTGGCATACCCCATATTGCATGAAGATTTTGTCTTAGGGGTAATAAATATGAAAACATCTACACGCAGAATATTTGAGGAAGATGAAATCACGTTTATTTCAATCGTTTCAAATATATTGTCAATAGCCCTGAGAATAAGAGGGTTGAAAGCAGAAAACCACCTGCTTTTTGAAATGCTCGGAGAAAGGTAGATGCTTTCGTCCAATGATATTGCCTTAAGGCTTATTGCCTCGGCAATTTTGGGAGGCATAGTAGGTCTTGAAAGAGAAAGGCATAACCAGCCTGCTGGCTTCAGAACCCATACAATTCTATGCCTCGGAGCATCTCTGATAACCCTTGTTTCAATCTTCATGGCAGAAGAATTTGGAAATTTAAAAAACTCTGACCCCACCCGTATTGCAGCGCAGGTTGTTACAGGAGTCGGTTTTCTCGGAGCCGGAGCAATCTTAAGATTCGGGGCATCAATTAAAGGGTTGACCACTGCAGCAAGCCTCTGGACAACAGCAGGCATAGGAATGGGAATTGGAGCTGGTTTTTATTATGGCTCGGTTCTCGCAACACTTATAATTATTGTCACTCTTGGAATTCTGGGCAAAGTTGAAAAGCTTTTAATAGGAAGCAAGGCGGATAAAACTCTTCTGATATCAGCCAAAGAAGCGCCGGGCATTTTGGGAAAAATTGAACATATATTGGTAAAATACCAGATAGGAATAAGCAATATTCGCATAATAAAAAATCTGCAAGAGCACAGTGTAGAAATAAATGCTATTATTCAGGCACCAAAAGATTTAAACATATCCCTCCTTTCAAAAGATATTTCTCTTCTCGAGGAAATTTCTGAGGTAGAAATCAGGTAAATTTCCACCTTGACATTTGGAAAGAATATATACGAAAATAAAATTCACAGGAGATTTTATTTTGACAATAACTGAAATCTGTTTGGTAATTCTTACAATAGCAATTGCATCTCTTTCTGTATTCTTGATATCAATGGTAGCTCAGATCAGAAAGAGTGCAAAAGAAGTGGAAACTGTTTTAAAAAATGTTGATGAAGAGCTCACACCACTTCTCTCAAAGCTTAGAGAGACAATTGAGAATATCCAGCATATTTCATCTCAGGTAGACAGCGGAATAACAACAACAGCAAATGCTCTCAAAACCATAGAAAATACTGTAAGAAACCTGTCTCAGGCTTCTTCCTTCCTGTCAGCTAAAAGTTTAGCACGAAAAGTTATTGCATCAGGCATCTGGATTGGAATTAAAGCAGGATTTGGCATAGTTAAAAAACGATTCTCTTCAAAAAAGAAGTAACAAAATCATCAGGACAAAAAATGTTTTTTCAGATATTTTAAAATGGAGGGAACTAAAATGGGAAACGAACGTAATGAATCCAATTCACTCGGAATGTTTTTTGCCTTTTTGGCAGGCGGCCTTATAGGGGCAGCCGTGGGACTACTCCTTGCCCCGGCACTAGGAGAGGAGACACGGAAAAAAGTTATGGATTCAACAGAAGATATCAAAGGCAAACTCCGTGGCATGACCGAAACAGCAAAAACAAAGATTGGTAAGGTAAAAGAACTCGGCAAAGAAAGACTTCAGGAACAAAAATCAATATGGGCTGAAGCCATAGAAGCAGGTAAAGAGGCAATCAAAAAGGAAAAAGAGTTTTTTACGAAAAAAGGGGAGAAAGAGGAAGCAGTCTGAGCTCATTCTCCTTTTCTTTTTCAACAGACTGGTATAGCGTATTTCTCTGGAGAGGTACTCTGCTTGCCTCAAGAATTATCTTTCTCAAAACCTCTTCTTTAACGCATTGGCCAAATTTTGAACCTGCAGATTTTGATATTTTTTCTTCGCCAAGTGTACCACCAAGGTCGTTTACTCCAAGAGAAAGTGATTTTTTTGCTGCATCAAATCCGATTTTCACCCAGCTTGCCTGAATATTGGGAATCATCTTCCCAAAGTATATCCTTGATATGGAATACATTTTGTAAATTTCTTCTTCAGGAACCATGCCAAGACTGTATCGGGCTGCCAGCTTCGTATTGAACGGTATAAACGGCAGCGGTATAAACTCTGTAATACATCCGGTTTCTTCCTGAATATCCATTAAAACCGCAAGGTGTCTTGCCTTGTGAAATGCAGTCTCAATATGACCAAACATAATTGTGGCAGTAGTTGGGATTCCAAGGTTATGGGCTGTTTTTACAATCCTTACCCATTCATCTTTTTTCAGCTTGTCAGGACATATCTTTTCTCTTATCTCATCTACTAAAATTTCCGCAGCAGTCCCCGGCATTGAACCAAGCCCTGAATATTTTAAAAACCTTAGTACGTCCTCTATTGCAAGTCCTGAAATTTCTGACATGAATTTTACTTCCATTGGTGAAAAACCGTGGATATGTATATCAGGGTGTCTCAGCTTAATCGTTGCAAGCAGGTTACCATAAAATTCTAAATTCAAATCAGGATTCAATCCGCCCTGAATGCATACTTCAGTAATTCCATCCTCGCTGAGTTTTTCTAAAATCTCCTCCATTCCCATAAAGTAACTGTCAACATCATCTTTGTTTCTTCTGTAAGCGCAGAACTCACAACTGTTTTTGCAGATGTTTGTAAAATTTATATTCCTGTTTTTAACATAGGTCACGACATCGCCAGCTAACTCCTTTCTCATTTTGTCAGCAGCAGAAAAAAGCCTGTTCATTAGTTCAGGGTTGCTGATGGAAAAAAGATACTCCAGTTCCCTCAGAGAAAGTTTTTCATACTTAGCAGCTTTTTCCAGAATATCATTAATATTTGATTCTTTCTTTTCCATGGTTCTTTTTATATTTAAATTTTTTCCGTTTGTCAATAACACTTAAAAACTATTGAAACCATCTGTGGTCAGGTAAATCCCCCCTAACCCTCCTTTGCCAAAGAGGGGACTGGGGGGATTTTATCACTTGGATTACATTTTTGGTCAACTTTCTTGTTGTGATGGGGGAGCTTTAATTGTCTAAGAAGTTATAGATTTTTTACTTCGTGAATTCAATTGGCTGGGCACAGGCATTTCCTCCTGCATTGTAATCATACACCATTCTTGCGCCGTAATCAGCGCCAATCCCCATTACTGCAAGCATCGCCAAAAACAAGAGCATAAAAATGGTTTTTCCCTTCTTTGGAAACGGGCGGGAAATCAGACTCCATACTGCTAAAATTATGCTGATGCCAAGTGTGGTCAGCATCAAGTTCTTGTGCGGTTCAAGAAGGCGTGCACGGACTGAGCGGGAAATCATAACTCCGGGTTCTGCATAAAGACCTGTAGAAACTGCAATAATTGCTGACAGCGCTCCAACAATGAGCATTAAAAACCCGGTATAAGCAAGGCTCTCTTTTTTTAAAACCCACGCAAGAAAATAGAAAAGCGCGGCACCCATCAAAAACGCAATAGGGAAATGGACTGTTACTGGATGGATATTTTGAAGGTGCTGTATCCCAGCAGGAATAATCTCAGCCATTGTCTTATTTTACTGAATCAACTGTTAGAAAAAAAACTCCGCCGCTCTTATGCTCTGTACCCTTAACTGTTACCTTTTTCCCGGCTTTTTCAATTACAGCATTCGGAAGAGGCGACCTGTCTTTATTTGGGAGAAGTATATATATCTTGTCTTTTCCGTCTTCAAGCAAACCTGGAGCGATTCCTTTTTTAATACAGTCAACCGCACACTGCTTGTGGCTTTCCCCTTTTACTCCCATCAGTGCATAGCAATATGTGTCAATAATCTCTCCGGTCACTGTTACAGCTTCTTCTGAATACGATTTAAAAGGGATAATTAAAGTTAATGATATACCAAGAAGTGCCGGTAAAAATATATTTTTTTTCATTGATTTCCCTCCTTTTTATTAAAAGACCTGTTTCTTTAATTCTAAAAAACCATCGAGAAGTCAAGACTTTTTATTGATATAATTAAAAAATTAAATAATATATTTAACAGAAAATATTATTACAAAAAAACAGGAGATATTTTTCAATTGACACCACATTAACCTCCCTTTAAAAGATTACTGAAATTCTAAGATAAAATATGAGGCTGTCACGACGAAGTCTAACCCGGCATTTTTATAGAAGTTGATTTTAAAAAATGAAAAATTTTTACTTAATTCCTATATTCTTTCTCCTCTTTTCTGTTACAGTATCAATAACAGGCAAAGCCAGCCAGGTTTTCACAGATGAGCTTGGAAGGAAAGTTACCCTTGAAAAAAATCCTGAAAGAATCGTTTCATTAGCCCCAAATGTCACTGAGATTCTTTTTGCTCTCGGTTTGGGAGATAAAATTGTTGGAGTTACAAATTTCTGTAATTTCCCTGAAGAGGCAAAGTCAAAGGAAAAAGTCGGAATGTTATTGAATCCAAGCCTTGAAAAAATCATATCGCTAAAGCCTGATTTGATTATATGGAACACAGAGGGAGAAAACAAACAAACATTCCTTAAACTTTCAGAGCTCGGGTTAAAGATTTTCATAATCAGTCCACAGAGAATTGAAACAATATTTGATTCAATAATCAACATAGGCAATATATGTGGTAAAAATAAAAATGCTGAAGAACTGGTCGCTGGCATGAAGAAAAAACTTAACTTCCTTAAAAAACAGCTCAATGGAGTAAAAAAAACAAAAGTTCTGTTTCTGTTAGACTTAAAACCCCTGATTTCTGTGAGCAAAAATTCTTTTCACGGAGAGCTAATTGAGTTTGCAAAAGGAGAAAATATAGAAAACTCATCTCCAGACAGATACCCGAAAATAAGCATGGAAGAAATAGTTAATAAAGAACCTGAAGTCATAATAGTTTCAAACCATCGTGAAGATTTCAAAAAGCTGTTTAATGAATTTAAAAACAATCCTGCTGTCAAAGCAACTCCTGCCTACAGGAATAACAGAATATTTGAAATAGAATCTGACTTGGCTGACCGCCTCTCGCCAAGAATTGTTGATGGCTTGGACAAACTTGCAAGGATTATCCATCCTGAAGCGTGGAAAACATTAAATCCTAAATTCAAAATACTAAATCCTAAACAATGACCAAAATCAAAAATCCAAATGTTTGAAATTGTTTTGAATTTAGGTGATTTTAATTTTGGATTTGTTTAGAATTTAGATATTAGGATTTAGTATTTATATAGGTTTTCAACTTAAATGAAAAAAGTGGAAACTACTTGAAAGTCTTAACTTTAAGAAAAGTATTGCTGGTAATCTCAATTTTAATGATAATTTCTTTATTAACCATCATTTTTTCTTCTGTTTCAGGTATTGCAGATATAAGATTCAAAGAAGCTTTTGATATAATTTTAAAAAGATTAACTGGCAATGCAGTAAACGGTCAAATGAGTGACAAGGAAATAATACTTCTTGAAATCAGAATACCCAGAATAATCTTCTCCTTCCTTGTTGGCGCAAGCCTTTCAATCGCAGGAATACTTTTTCAGGTAATCCTTAAAAATCCATTGGCAGAACCCTACATTCTCGGAGTTTCAGGAGGCTCTGCTGTAGGCGCGATAATAGCAATTATTTTTGGTCTATCCTATGGAATCTATCTGACTGTTTTTTCTTTTACCGGAGCACTTATCTCAGTAGTGGTTCTCATTTTTATTTCAACCCTCGGGGGAGAAATGTCAGCTTCTGTTCTGCTTCTTGGAGGAGTAATAATCAACGCTTTTTTCTCAGCCATTGTAATGTTTCTTCTTTCCATTGCTTCAAGAGGAGAAATTCAGAGCGTTGTTTTCTGGTTAATGGGAGATTTGAGCCAGGCTTCATATAAAAACCTGGAAGTAGTTTTTCCGGTTGTTCTGACAGGAACAATAATTTCATTCTTCCTGTCAAGAAAACTTAATCTTTTATCACTCGGAGATGAAGTCGCACTGCAGCTTGGGGTCAATGCAAAGGTATATGGGAGGTTAATCCTGATACTTGCTTCTCTTCTTACAGCAACAGTAGTTTCAATGAGCGGGTTGATTGGTTTTGTAGGTCTTATCATCCCTCACATTGTAAGACTAATACTTGGATCTGACCACAGGATTTTGATTCCGGCATCTTTTTTTACAGGCGGCATTTATCTCTTATTCTCAGACACGCTCGCAAGAACTTTGAGGGCACCATCAGAAATTCCTGTTGGAGTAATAACTGCAATTATCGGAGCACCCTTTTTCCTTTATTTGCTGAGAAAAGGAAGAACAGAGATATTGTAGTGGAAAAATTACAAAATCTAAAATGAAACAAATAGAACTAAACAATGTTTCTTTCAGCTATGGAAACGGATGGGTTCTTGAGAACATTTCGTTTAATGTGTGTAAAGGAGACATGGCTGGAATCTTAGGTCCCAATGGCTGCGGCAAAACAACCCTTCTGAGATTAATCTATAAGGCAATCAAGCCTCTGGAAGGAAATATCAGGCTTTTTGGAAAAGAGTCAATTAAACGCAGTGAAATATCAAAAAAAATAGGAGTGGTGCCACAGAGAGATATCTCCAATATTCCTTTTACTGTTTTTGAAATAGTTATGATGGGAAGGTATCCTCAGACAAGAGGAATTAGTTTTGAGAAAAAAGAAGATGTAGAAATTGTTAACAAAATAATGGTACTGCTTGATATTAGCCACTTTAAAGAAAAATATTTTAACAAATTAAGTGGCGGTGAAAGGCAAAGAGTTCTGATTGCAAGAGCAATTGCCCAGGAACCGGAAATACTGCTTCTTGACGAACCAACTTCTCACCTTGATTTAAAACACCAATTAGAATGTTACAGATTACTGAGAAAACTTAATTCAGAAAGGAATCTAACAGTTCTGATTGTTTCTCATGACCTTAACATTGCCTCTGAATACTGTAATCAGCTTATTCTGTTCAGGAATGGGGCAATCCATGACAAAGGAACGCCTGATAAAGTTATTACAAACGATAATCTGAAAAAGGTTTACGAAATTGATGCCTTCATCGATTCAAATCCCTTTTCCTCAAAGCCAAGAATAACTATCATTGGAAACAATAAAACCCTCAATAAAAATACTTGACCTGTTTTATAAATTTATCCATAAAATAGCCTTGGCATCTTGCATTAGATTAACCTCGCTGCAGTTCGAACACAATTTTTATACTTAAAAAAAGAGGTTCTTTAATAACAAAAGGCATCTTTGGGAAAGGAGAAGCTCTTCTGATACATTCAATAGCCTCATTATTAAGAATTTCCCATTCGCAAGGGGATTTCAGTTGAATGTTCTCAACTTCACCAGAAGGGGTAACGCTAAAAAGCACTACAACTTCACCTTCAGCCCTCATCTTCTTAGCAAGACTTGGATATGATTTTTTTTCATATATAAGTTTTGTTACCAGCTCTTTATAATGTTTTTTAGCATCTTCAAAACCGCTATTACCAAGCTCGCTTCCAATTCCTCCATAGCCGTTACCTATTAAGGCAACGTTACCGTTTCCAAAACCTCCTGAACCTGTTCCTGTACCTCCGGTTCCATAGCCAGAAATATTTCCTGCAAAGTTTATTGGAGTGGTTGAGAAAATCTGATTTTCTAAAATTATATTTTTCTCATCATTATTTTTAGTTTCCAATTCAGCAGGTTCTGGTTCTGTTCTTTCAGTGACTTTAAGAATGTTCTGTGTTCCAGTACTTATCTTCTTAGCATTGCTTTTTCTCCCCTCATAGCTATTCAGGTTTTTCCTCCCTTCAAAACCTGATAATAAAGTTTCTTCAGGAATTCTAAGAATAACTTTGATATTTTCATATTTTTCATCTGGAATAATTCTCTGAACCAGAGAGGAAATGTAAAATACGATGAGAAAAAACAAGGCATGAAATAACAGAGAACTAAGCAATGCTCCAACAAAATTGAACTTTATTTTCATTTTAAAATACTTTTTGCAGGGTTAAGAAATCATTATTGTTCTGTTTTTAATCCCCACCATCCCCCCTTTACCTGTCTGCCGTCAGGCAGGGAAAAGAGGGCAAGGGGGATTTGACCTTAATTCTTCACAAAAATTATACTGAATGGCGGTAACCCGACATCAATTGGTCCTTCTATAATCTGGTTTTTTCTTGTATTGAAAATCCTTATTCCGGGATTTTCAGTTGTACGGTCAGCGACATACAAGAATCCCTTGCTGTCAATTGCTAAAGCTGGTATATATCCTAAACCAGTGTCATCAAGTTTTTTAAACACTTTTCCTGTTGATGGATTAAAAGGAATAACAGAATATACAACAAAATTTGAATCAGAAACCGCAATATATCCCCGCTTGGAAGATTTTATTGCGAGCGCTCCGGTAAACCCACCCAGGTCTTCATCCTTTATCAGAATTCCCTCTGAGGCATTAGTTTCTGGGTTTATTACCTCGATCCCACCAAAATCATCTCCGGTGTTATATGTTCCTGAAAGTGAGAGGTAGATCTTTCCGCTTTTCTCGTTATAAACCATGTTTCCAGGATTCCTTCCTTCAAGCTCTATAGCCTGGTTCCCCGGAGTGGATTTGTCAAGGTCAACTATCTTATCCTTCTTTGTATCAATAACGACAACAAAACTTGTATTGTCCGCAGAAAAATTTGTAAGCCTTTGAAGCGAGACATAGAGGTAATTTTTCACAATCACCATCTCTCCCATTTCAACAAGTCCGTCTTCATCTGCAAACTCAGAAAGGTCTATCTTCTTTTTAATTTTGCCTGTCTTTGGATTAACAACCAGCAAATTATTCTCTCCCAACAACGATATATAAGCCTTTTTACTGCTTTTGAATTCAATATCCTGAGGATTTGAGCCATTGCCTGTAGAATATTCTTTAACTACATTGCCTGGATTTTTAGGGTCAACAACTATAATACTATCACCACCAAATCTTTGAACCACGTATAAATATTTACCGTAACTTTTAACTACAGAATCCGGATTTATAAGCAGCAGTTCTTTTGATACGTTTTTTGTTTTAGTATCTATTGAAGCTAAAGTGCCAGATTGAAAGTCTGTAGCTATAATAAAAGCAGTCTCTCCGGCTTCACTTGATTCCATTGACTGATAACAGAGTCCAATAGTGAGAGTAAATAAAAAAACATAAATTAATAATTTTTTAAGCATAAGCTTCTCCTTTAAAGTTTTTAAGTTAAAATAAAATCAATTTAAGGTTTTGTCATAATCCTTTTTGTCATTGCGAGCGTAAGCGAAACAATCTCAGCTCTCATTTGTAATGAGATTGCTTCGGTCGCCTGCCTGCGGTAGGCAGGCTCTGCTCCATCGCAATGACATTGCGATACAAACATTACTAAAACCCTTCAAATTAATAATCCTGCTCATCGCCTCCTTTCTAAAAATTCCACATCATCGTTAAAAAATAGGACCTTCCGGGCAATGGATAACCTGTTGTATCCTCAACTCTGTTATCACTGATGTTTTTAACTTCAAATGTGGCTGAAAATTTTTTTTCAAAAAATGCAGAAATGCCAATGTTGTGAATCTCTCTTATCCTGATTGGTAAAAGGTTTGCCGGATCAAGGTAAATCTTTTCTACCTTGTTATATGAATAAAAAATTTTCCCAAAACTGTTGAATAACTCAACCTCACTGTTAAACTCTGACTTTGCTCTTCCTGGCAGAATTTTATTCCTTCTGCTCGGAATCTTACCCTTATCTTTTGGGTCCTGCCTTGTGTAGTTTGTGCTGAGACGCAGGTGCTCTATCAATAGAACAGAGCCGGTTAGCTCCCATCCTCTGTTTTCTGACTTGCTGATATTTTCAGGTCTTGAAGTCCTTTGTGAATTCTGTATGAAAAGTATCAGGTTCTCAGTTTTATTCTCAAAATATACTGCTTCCAGGCTTAATGATTTGATATAATTTGAAATATCTCCTGCTAATCTGAATCCTATGTCCCTGTTCCATCCCTCTTCTGCAACCAGCTTTGAATTCCCTATTATTCCTCCTCTGTCACCGAATAATTCAAAGAAGTTAGGCACCCTGTAATACCTTCCAAGATTAGCCCTGAGGCTAAACCATTCAGTAACCGGCACCTTAAACCCTGTCTGCCATGTAGAATATTCCTCAGAACTCTCATCATCTTCAGACTTGGCAAAAATTAGCCCTCCATTCTCTCCCCTGAATCTATTCTTTATAAAATCCTTTCTGAAACTTGGGACAACAATAAAATGGTCATTGAAAAGTGAAATTTCATCCTCAATTCCTGATGAAAAAGTCAGCCTTGAACTCTTTCCGGATTGAATTTTGCGGAATTTATCAAAAGGATGGTATGTTTCATTTTTTAAGCTGATGAGAAGATTCAGAGTGTTAATCTCATCAAGAAAATATTTCAGATTTAAGTTTGCCCCGTAAGAACGCGTTACATTCTTATTATCCTGCCTTCCAACGCCTATCTCTCCCAACCTGTCATCAAACTCCTGCTTTTTATAACTGCCGTATAGATTTAAATAAAAATTCATCTGGTCAACCCATAGAGCCTCCTTTGTAAAATCCATCGAGCTCAGGTTCTCAAGAATCCTCAGGTCTGCATTTTCTGACTGATAATTTGAAATTCCAGGAATTCCTTTGTAATTTCTGAAAAGGTTGTTGGTAAGTTTTATTCTTGTCAGGCTGTTAAAATCGTATCCAAACTTGGCGAGAAAACTTAAAGATTTGAAATCGTTATTCTTTCTTCTCTTTGTTTCATCATCTCTCTTGTTATATTTTGTGCCGTTGTCATCTTCAAATTTAAAATCATTGTCACTGCCTGTATAGTCTATCCCTATAAAATAATCATATTTCCCTGGCTTGTGTGAGAGAAAAATATCTGTCCTGTATGTTTCAAAAGAACCATACTGAAACCGGGCAAAAATATTTCTTTTCTTTTCAGGGAATTTTGTCTTTATGTTGACTATCCCGCCAATTCCTGATGCCCCAAAAACCACAGGAGAACTGCCTCGATAAATCTCAATGGAATCTATATTGGAAAACGGTATATCTCCTAAATTAACTCCGCCACCCTGAGATTCATTCAGTAAAATTCCGTCAAGATATATAAGAACCTGTTCTGATGAAGAACCGCGGATTGAAATAGTGCTGAAATCTCCAAGCCCACCTGACTTTTTAATCCTTACACCAACGCTTTTCTCAAGCACTTCTGGAAGGTCATTAAACCCTCTGTCTAATTCTTCCTTTCTGATAACAGTTACAAAGGAAGTACGCGTTTTCTCAGTTAACTCAGACTCTTCTTTTCCGGATTCAACTACTTTTATCTCCCCGAGGTCCTCTGGTTCTGAAGCAAATAAAATCTGCTTCATTAGAAGGAAGAAGATGACATAAACGCAAAAATTTTTTGAAAGCTTTAATTTTCCCAAAAAAAATCCCCACCCTCTTTCAAGAGGATGGGGATTATCTACCTTTTAAAACCCGGCATATTACCCTCATCCTCTTTACCACGAAGAGGAATGATTAGGTTACAGGTTCTACAGGCAGGTTTTCTGGCTTCTCCGACCTTATCCGCCTTCCCATCAACAGCCGTTTAAACCATTTCTAAACGTTTAAACAGATTATCTGAATAGTGGCTTTTCTGGATAAAGCATTCATTCCGAGTTTTAAAACCTCAGAATCGGAGTTACAGCGGCGGGACCGCTCTCGCTTTTAACGAGATTCCCTCAAATCCTTGTAAAAAACAAGGAACCCTGTAAAACATTCCTGAGATACTTTCTAAACGAGTCTTTACGAATTGTCAAACAGAAAATGAGGAAAAATAATTTGTTGATAAAAAGTTTGTCTCTGGGATTATTCTGTCAGTTTTTTGTATGACACCTGAAGAAGTTTGACAGCATAAGCCGTATTATGAATTCCCCTGCTCCCGTCATTATAAATAAAAAGCCAGTTAAAAACCGCTTTTTTCTCGCCTGAAGTAGCACTGCTGGAAACTTCAAATTCAGGTTCTCCTGAGGAATCAGAAAAAACTATATTGCCACCTACTACTATGGCACCTTTGAGTTTCTCAAGAAGCCCTTCAATTTCTGTCTGCACCCCTTCTTTAGTTCCATCACCGTCATAATCCACAAATGCCTTTCTGTCAAAATTTGGAACTGATGATGCAGAATGGCATCCTGATTGCTGGCAGGCTTTTATATTGATGTTATCATTCTTATCCCGCATAGCAAAACTGTGCTGTCCAACAGTGTTATTTCCTGCTTCTCCTTTTGCCGGAGTATCATACATGTGGCAGGTTACGCACTTCTCCCTTGCATCCTTGCCTGAGATTTTGAAACTATCAGTGGTATGATATGAGCTTGAATAGGTTTCTCCATCATACTCAACTCCGCCTGTACCGCTAAACATCTCAGCCTGAGGTTTTTGGGGCATCTTTTCAGCTTCTGCTGATATATCTGCATTTTTAATTTTATCGCTATGGCATTTCATGCACATTGCCGCAATATCTGCTTTTACTTCTGTCCCGTTAGCCAGCTTTATATCACCGAAGAATTTTAGCTGAAAAGTATTCTTTGCTGAATGAGGGAAGTGACAGGAAGGACATCCAACAGAAACGTTCTTGTGCTTGCTATTTTTCCACTGGTCAAACTCTCCTTGCGAACGAGACCCCTTGACAGTCTTTGTATGGCAATAGCCACAGGCTCTGGAATAAGCAATAATACTTGATTTGTAAGACGACTTCCTGCTTTCCCCATGCCCAACAGATGCGCCTGCCTGATGGCATGCCTCGCACTGAACATTTATTAATTCCTTGCTCCGTATTTCATCGTATCCACCGTTTTTAACAGATTCATTAAACCCTGTTGTGTGGCATCTCAGGCAGGTATCGTTTTCATCCTGTCCAATTGCCTCAAGCAGGCTAAAAGCATTAGAATGTGCTGTTGTTTTCCATCCTTTTATTTTTCCCGGGTGGCATATTTCACATACATCAATTCCCAAATATTTTTTTCCTAAAAACGGGGCTTTTGTGTTATCCTTGTTTTCAGTTTTATAGTTTTCTGAACTAACACTTCTATTGGAAGATATAAGAAAAATAAAAAATGAAATTGATAATAAAGTTAAAAAACGTTTTAGAACCCTGCTCATTAAAAACTCTCCCAAGCCATTAGTAATTCCCTATATTTAATTCCTAATCCTTAATTTAAAATCCTGATTCTTCTGCTCCAAACTCCGAACTTTTTTACCTAACCAGCTTGTCAATCTTCAGCTTCCCTCTATGACAACTCTGGCAGAAATCCCTTTCATGGCAAACAACACATGACCTCGCATTCATCCCAGCAACATTTTTATGGGTGAGAATAAAGTTTGACGAATAATGACTTGTTGGTCTTTCCTGATGACAGCGGCTACAGAAATCCGCTTCGTGACAGACTACGCATTTATACCTGTCCATTGTTGCAAACCTGCCGTGAACTTCCTGTTTCCATGTTAATGTGTGAGATTTTGGCTTCTGGGATGTATGGCACTCATCACAATCTGACTTTTGATGGCACATATAACATTTCTTTCCATCCTTCTCTACTTCGCTACCGTGCATTATTCTCCATGTTGCATTATGCGAAATCGGGCTCTCAGCAAGCCCGTGAGACTTAGGCATTGTCCCTTCTCTTATCCTCTTATGGCATGTTTTGCACTCAAGCGACCCTCCCTTTTCCTTGTGGCATTTCATGCAAATTGCCATGTTTGGAATATCAGGAATAACAAACTTCAAAGTTTTTCTTATTTTCACATGGCAGGCATCGCATTCAAAACCCTGGTCTATATGTATCTGGTGAGAGAAAATCAAATCTTCAACAGTACTTATCTTTTTTCTGACTTCTACTTTTTTATCCTTCCTCGAATGACATATCAGGCATTCCTCAGAAGGTTGTTTTTCATCTATATCATGGCACTGGCTGCACTCCTCATGAGTCGGAATACTAGATTTTATTCCGTCATCTGCAATCTTATGGCATGTATCGCAGGCGATATTTAGTTCTTCCGCCCCCGTATGCTTTTTATGGGAAAAGTTTAACCCCATCTCATCCTCTCTGCATCCAGAAACAAACCAAAAAGCAATAATTGTAAAAGGAATAATTATCAGTAAAAATATTTTTAAATTTTTTGACATCTAAGTCTCCCGGTTTAACCCTGCGTTTTAATCTAATCCCTGTAATCTAACATAAATCTTTCTAATCACTTTCAAAACTTAAACCCTACCTCAAATGTAACATTCTGTATGTAATCAATCTGTGAAAATGGCAAAAGAGCAGGGTCATCCTCTTCATAAGCATATTTTATTCTGAAATCGATATTTTTCGTAATGTATGCCCTTATGTCGCCATTGAATCCAAATGTATCCAAATTCCTGTTATTGTAGTCATAAAACTTATAAAAGCCTCCGGCACTAATAAATAATTTATCGCTCAACCTCTGTGCCACCTGTCCTTCAAATATATTAGATTCAGTTTCAAAGTGTTTTGTGTGTCTGTCGTTTTTAAAATATTTCCAGTTTACAAGAATGTCAGTTCCATTAAAAATAAAATCAGACCAGTCAAAACCAACAGTAAATTCATCAAAGGAATTATTATACTGGTCTCCTTCGTTACTATTTATTAAATCCCGTTTTGTGTAAGTTATTCCAACTCCCAAGCCTTTGTAAATTCTCTGATGCAAGAGCAGGTAATATTCCTGATAGGGGTCCAAATCTCCAATGTTAAAATTCTCTACAAGATACCTCCCCCCGCTTTTATTAGATGATGAGTAATTAAAATCAAAATCATCAGCCCTGCTGCCGCCAAGCTTTCTGTAATAGGAAATCACTGCCTGAGTTCCAAAATCATAAGACCTGTAATTTAAATTAAGTTTTAAATCTCTTTGGTCATTATTTATAAGAGAATAGGTTCCTGAAAAATAAATTTCTGGGGTTATGTCCTGATAGATTGAAAAATCAGAGCTTAAGTCTATGTATTTTACCATCCTCGCAGTAAATTTTGTCCCTTCAAGCGGGTAAACTGAAAGATTTGCTCCCCATATTCCAAATCTTTCAGGGTGTTCATAAAATGTAACCCTTCTTCCGCCAAAAAGGCTTAAATCAACAGGACCTATTTTTTTTAAATCAATTCTACCGCCATCAAAATGTGCTATCTCAGCGCCATAGAAATATTGTCTCCCAAGGGTTAAATCAAGGGTTTTCAATAAATCATTCAGTTTCGCATAAGCATTATAAATTTTGAACTGGTCATTGGAATCATAGGTGTCTGTAATATCCTTAAAATAATTTCTCTGCTCTGTGCCATCCAGGTCTTTTTCGTAGCGCATAGAAAAATAGGTTGTCAGGTTTTCAAGACCATATCCGTCAGAGCTGAAATTTATATACTGGTAAAAATCGTGGTCATAGTCGTTACCACGTCCTGATTTATAATGAATCGAATTGAAATCATAAACTGACCTTGTATTCAAACTATATTCTTTGGCAGAAATTTCTGAACCGCTTAAAAGAAATAGAAAGATTAAAAAAGGAGTTACTCTCAGGAAAAATATCTTCCTCATTAAAACTCTCCAGAACGTTAGCAACCGTATAAAAATTGGGTAAAAAAAATTGAGATATTTA